>ONMC01000018.1 GCA_900318745.1 uncultured Eubacteriales bacterium | reverse complement strand
AACGGTTGAGTGGTATGACTGTGTAAACGGAGAAATGACTGACCCGGATTATCATAGTGCTATTTGGGTACCGGTGAAGAGAAAAGAATAAGCAGATGCGAACATTTGGGGAAACGGATATTGATTATAGCAGCCAAACTGCGGTCCTTAGTTGCAGGCGTTAATCTGTTGATTACACAGAGATGGTATTCTGAATCGACAGAAACCGAAAATCGCCGATCATATGGGCAATTATAGAAAAAACAAGATCCGCAGAACAGCGGATCTTGTTTACTTGGTTGCGGGGGCAGGACTTGAACCTGCGGCCTCCGGGTTATGAGCCCGACGAGCTACCGACTGCTCCACCCCGCGATGCAAACTGTATTATACCGCGGAAAGAGGGCGTTGTCAACCCCTTTTTTCAGACTTTTTGATGCGGAGGCGAGCGGACGGCAGAAGATGCCTCTTTGCAAGCCGGGGCAAGTGTGGTATACTGATTTATACGAGGCGAATATGGAACGGGATGAACGGCGAAACAAGCGGTTGATGCGGATTGCATGGATCGGCAGCGCGGCGGTGCTGGCGGTCTGTCTGGCGTTTGCGATCGTATTGGGCGCGGTGCACGGCGTTCGCACGGAGATCGATCTCGAAAAATACGTCGCGGTCGGCACGGACGCGGGAGGGAATCCTGCGGTGCTGCTCGACGTGGATGCGATCTTAACCGATCTGCATCTGCCGAACCCGAACCGTCCCGGCGTGAACATGCACGATTATCCGGACGTGGAAGCGCTCTGCACGGCGAAGATGCATCTGCTGCCGATCGACGGGGAGCGCATGCGCGTGACGATCGAGGCGGATACGGAAACGCTTGCACAATACGGGATCGTGTTCCGCACGATGAGCTGGGAACAGCAGATCAAGGGCTTTGTCGAGGGCGAGACGCCGACGCCGGTCCCGACGCCCGAACGCCTGCCGCAGACGACGGAAACGCCCGATCCGGGCGAACCGGACGGGTATCTGACTTCGCTCTTGGACAGCGACGGAAACGGGCTGAATCTTCGGACCGTATGCGAAACCGTGCAGAATGAGCGCGATTTTACGTGTAACGAGGTATTTGGCAACAGTTTTGATACAACTAAGACACAAGTGGTGTTTATAGTATATACGGAAGGAAGGCACCATAATCTGTACCGCGCAAGCTACACGGCGGAGTACAAGCCGGAGGACGGACAGGAGCCGATCACAATCTACTTCACGGTCGATCTCTATGACCTGTATCGGCTCAACGGCGAGATCGGCTACGGCTCGATCGATGTGAGCATGTACGGCACGGAGGAGGAGAGCCGGCACATTCCCGCCGGCGGCGACGCGATCCGGCTTTCGGGCGGCGGCGTCAAAGTCGACGGCAGGCAGGGCTTCGATCAGAACGGCTTCGTGCGGTTTCCGGACAGCCCGACGAGCTATCGCATGGCAAACGGCGTGTACTGGTCGCCGACGTACGACAAGCTCGACGAGGAGACGGTCTGGAAGCTGACGGCGGTCGAGGGGCACTCGCTTGCAAACCTTCTGCGCTATGCGCGAAAGGAGATCTATGCCCGCTACTACACGGCGTTCGACGCCAAAACGGAACGGGAATTCAAAACCCACTATGAGGCATACGAATGGTATGAACCGCGCGAGCCGGACCTTTCCGATTTCATGACGGAAACGGAACGGCAGAACATCCGGCTGCTGCGCGAGATCCAATCCCTGATCGAAAAATAGGAGGCATGTATGAAAACGATCCGGACCATCCTTGCGACCTTCGGGGTCACGACCTTACTTTACGGAATCTTTGCGCTGGTTGCCGTGCGGCTGGACCTCGCGTTTACGGGACGGTCGATCTATCAGCTGTTCCGCAGCACCGGCTTTGCGGCGCTCGTGCTCGGCATCGGATGCGTGCTGGCGTTCGTGATCATGACGATCGCCCTGATCGCGTTCCGCGACGACGGGCGCAGAAAGCGCGACGTGTATGAGGACGAGGACGACGAGGCGTTCCTCGAAGAGGAGACCGTGCCGGCGGAAAACGCCGAACAGGCGGACGAAAGCTGGTCGCCCGAAATCAAGCGCAAGCAGCGCAAGGCGCTCTTTGCGGGCGGCGAGGACGAGGAACCGACGCCGGATCTGTTTGCCGAGGATGAGGAACAGCCGGTGATCGCGATCCGCGAGCCGAAAGAGCAGTCCGAGCCCGAACCCGAGCCTGAACCGGAAGCGGAAGCGGAACCCGAACCGGAAGTGAAACCCGAACCCGAAGCGGAGCCCGAACCGGAAGCGAAAGCGGCACCGGAACCGCAGACGCAGCCCGGGCAGAAGCCGACGGGCACCAAGCGCTGCATCTACTGCGGCGCGACGATCGACGCGGATTCCGCGTTCTGCAATTTCTGCGGCAATCGCGTCTGAGGAGGGGGAGAACCGTGTCCAATCAAACGGTCAGACGGCTGGTGGGCGGTCTGGGGACCGCGCTGATCCTTGTGATCTGCGGGATCGTCATCGGCGCATTTTTCGTAACGGAGCGGCATCTGCAGCGCATCAGCATCCCGAAGTATGTGAACGTTGAGGCGGACGCCGAGGGCGGCTATACGTTCACGCTCGACATCGAACGGCTGATGCAGGCGGAGCATCTGATCGATCCGCCGGAAGCGGAGCGCGCGCGGCATCCGGAGATCGAAGCGATCAAAACACTGGGCGTGCGCGCAACGGAGAGCAGCGGCGTATACGCGCTGGAAACGGTCAGCACCACGACCGACCGGCAGTTCAATCAAACGCTGAAGAAGGGCGGCATCAAGCTCGTCGACACGCAGTGGCAGTGGACGAAGGAGCAGGCGGCCGCGTTGGCAAACGAGAATCGCGGCGCATTGAAACAGCTTCGCTATGCGGAGTACGTGCGCACCAAGCGCGACGCGGACGGCGCGTTTCAGGCGGCGGTCGATCTGAAGCGACTGATGGCGGACGCCGGCATTTCGGAATCACTCGATCCGGAGCAGGATGCAGGCGCAAGGGCGATCCGCAGTCTCGGGATCAACTGCACACAGCGGACGGACGGATACCTTCTGCAGGCGACGACGATTTATGCGGATACGATCAACGCGGACCTCGCAGCATCCGGCGTGCAGATCGTCGGCACGAGCTGGGTCTGGTCCGAAGCGGAGATGGAATCGCATCTCGGCACGGTGGAAATACCCGCGGCTTACGTGCCTGTCACGCCCGAAGCAACGCCCGAACCGACGGTAACGCCGGAGCCCGCAGAAACGACCGCTCCGGAAACGCCGTCCGGCACCTATAACGATGTTCCGGGCAAGACTTCGGAAGCATCCGCAACACCCGCGCGCAATGCGGATGCGATCGATACGCTGTACGGATTCGACCAGACCGAGCTTCGCAAAGCGATCCGCGCGGCGAAGGAAGCGAAATACGGCAGCACGCTCGAAAGCAGCGAGATCAAGTACAACTATTTTGCCGTCGGAAACGAAGGGACCGCGCATGCGAATGTGTTTCGCATCGTGTATGCGATCACGACCTCAAACGGCGCGGAGCATCTCATTGCGGACGTGTATGACATCGAACGCGAGACCGGTTACCGCGCGAGCGACGTCGTGCTGACGGTGGCGATCGACCGCATTCAGTGGAGAAGCCCGGAGGATCTGAAGGACTATACGGTCTACGAGCTCGAAGGCGGCAGCATGGTCTTCGACGAGAATGCGGGCAAATCGCCGTTCGACAGCGACGGGCTCGTGATGGCGAAGAGCATGGAGGAGACGGTCAGTTTCGACGAGCTGTGGAACATCCCGCAGACGAAGGACAGGACGCTGCTGCAGCTTCTGGGTTACGCGAGAAACGAGATGTTCGCGCGCGGCGGTCACCGGTTCAGCGATACGAGCACGTACACGACGTACTTCAAGCAGTTCTCATGGTATCAGCCGACCGGCAAGGTGACGGTGGACGCGCTTGCGGCGAAGTATCCGAAAACGCGCGGCAACATCGAAACGATCCAGTTCCTCGAAAAGCTGATCAAAGAAGGATAACGACCGATGCAGCGGGGATCCTCCGCAAAAGGAGGATCCTTTTTCGTACCCGTTCGGGGCGACGTCCCCGGCGCCCCGGAAAAACCTGTCATCCTGAGAAGCGACGGTACGCGCGGGAAGCGCGCGATCGGAGGCGTTCTGTCAAGGGGGGCTCAAAATCGCGATTGATCTCGCATAGGCGCTTGAGGGATATGCAAAGCCGATATGAAAATAGCGGAGGACAAGCCTCCGCTTAATGTAATTGGTTATTATGGCGTTACCAGTTGAAACACAGCAAAAATGTGATACTTACAATTAGAAATATCACCGCCGTAAGGTGGTGAGTAAGTGCGCCTTTACGGTACAAAATTGAGCTCCCCTTGTCAGGGGAGCTGTCAACGCAGTTGACTGAGGGGTAGTCAGGAAACTACCCTCCCGTCTCGCTTCGCGAGCCACCCTCCCTGACAAGGGAGGGTCGAAACGTGTACCGGTTTGAAAAACACCCTTTTGAGAATTGCTCTTCTTCCGCTTTTCGATGCGAAGCGGAGCGGAATGCGCCGAAGGATCTCTGAACGGAACAACACACCGGCGTTCTGAGATTCTTCGCCTGCGGCTCAGAATGACAGGGCTTTGCCGGCGCCTCGAACAGCGATCCGGGATTCTTCGCCTATGGCTCAGAATGACATGGCTTTGCCGGCGCCTCGAACAGCGCTCCGGGATTCTTCGCCTGCGGCTCAGAATGACATGGCTTTGCGGCCTCGCCGTTTTGCGCATCAGCCGAACGCGTGGAGGCCGTTGACCAGGCAGTCGATCGGCGCGTTGTAGATGCACGAGATCAGGTACCGCTCGCCGGAAATGACCTCGTCGGTGCCGTTATGGAGCTGGCGCTGCACAAAGTCGATGTGGTCGATCGTGAGCATGCGCAGCACGCTTCGCACCGCGCCCTGCGGGATCTTTTCGCCCTTGACGGTGATGTGGTGCGAACGGTACATCGTGCGGATCGCGTGTTCGATGCTCTTTCCGAACAGTTTGTCGTAGTAGAGGTGCAGATACAGATGATCGAGGATGTCCTCGAGTTCCGTCTCGTCCGTGGAGTCCTTACGGACGGAAGGACGATTGTTTGCCGTATTCTTTTTGCTGTTATCATTTATTTCCCCTTCAGTTTTTGCAGGGGGTGGGTTCAACGGCTGCAGGGGAGCGGGTTCATTTTTTGCGCATGAAAAAGAAGCGGCATCCTTCGCCGTGTGCAGCAGCGTATAGCGGTTCGCGCGCTGCCGCTGTTTGCCGTTTGCCGTTGCGGCAAAGGTCGTTTCGACCTTCAGCACGTTCGCCGCGCACAGCTCTTTGATCGCCTTGCGCACCGTGTTTTCGCAGCAGGCGCAGTGTTTCGCGATCTGCGGGATCGACGGAAAACAAACGCCCTCGCGGTTTGCCGTGCGCGACAGGTACGTCAGCACGAGCTTCGCCGTGCGCGAAATGTTTCGCTCGAACAGGTCGGTCGTGACATAAAAGGATTTTCTGGGTTCGGACGCCATAGCGGTTCTCGCTTTCTCGGATTCTTTGTGCCGAGTATACCATGCACGCGCGCATGCGGATTATCGAAATGCGCGCGGGTTTGTTCACAAACGAATGCCCGGTTTTCGGGCGGTTTTCGCGATTTGGATCCAATCCGTCACAATTCGCGGCAAAGGGAGCAAAAGCGACCGGAAAAACCGGGCGGATCGCGAGAAAACCCTTTACAAACCGAAACAATTCGGGTATAATAGCTTGAAATCGTTGAACGGGACAGGTAGCGTACACGAAGCGCACAGCGAGCCGCGATCGGTGCAAGGCGGCGGTGGAAGGTACGTGAAAATCACCCGCGAGAGGAACGGCGAACCGCGTCGCGCAGTAACCGCTCCCGTGACCTCGCGTTAAGGGGATCGAGCGGGCAGGGGGAGACCTCTGTCAACCGAGGTGGTACCGCGAAACAGCTTCGTCCTTGGATCGGACGGGGCATTTTGTTTTTTGGAGGAAAAGATGTACAAAAAAGTATCGACGGACATGGACTTTGTTTCCCGCGAAAAGGAAACGCTGGCATTTTGGAAGGAAAACCGCGTCTTTGAAAAGAGCGTGGAGTGGCGCAAAGGCAAGCCCGCTTTCACGTTCTTCGACGGACCGCCGACGGCGAACGGCAAGCCGCACATCGGTCACGTGCTGACCCGCAGCATCAAGGACCTGATCCCGCGCTACAAGACGATGAAGGGCTACGACGTGCTGCGCAAGGCGGGCTGGGATACGCACGGACTTCCGGTGGAGCTCGAAGTCGAAAAGACGCTGGGGCTCGACGGCAAGGAGCAGATCGAGGCGTACGGCGTCGAACCGTTCATCAAGGCGTGCAAGCAGTCTGTCTGGAAGTACGAATCCCAGTGGCGCGAGATGAGCGACCGTGTCGGCTTCTGGTGCGACATGGACAACCCGTACGTGACCTATAAGGATGATTATATCGAGTCCGAATGGTGGGCGCTGAAGACGATCCACGAAAAGGGACTGCTCTATAAAGGACACAAGATCGTTCCGTACTGCCCGCGCTGCGGCACGGCGCTTTCCTCGCACGAGGTCGCGCAGGGCTATCACGACGTCAAGGAAGTCTCCGCGATCGCGCGCTTCTATCTGAAGGACGGCAGCGGCACGGCGATCCTCGCGTGGACGACCACGCCCTGGACGCTGCCCTCGAACGTCGCGCTGTGCGTCAACGCGCACGAAACGTACTGCAAGGCGGTATCCGAAGGCAAGACCTATATCCTGGCGGAAGCGCTCGTTCCGTCCGTGCTCGGCGAGAACGCCGAGATCACGGAGCGGTTTTCGGGCGAATCGCTGGTCGGCACCGAGTATGAGCCGCTGTTCGAGCTTCCGGTCAATTTCCGGGGCAAGAAGGGCTATCGCGTCGTGGCGGACGATTACGTCACGCTGACCGACGGCACCGGCGTCGTGCACATCGCGCCCGCGTTCGGCGAGGACGACAACCGCGTCGGCAAGGTCTGGGATCTTCCGTTTTTGCAGCTGGTCAACACGTCCGGTCATCTGTGCGGCGGCACGCCGTGGGACGGTCTGTTCGTCAAGGAAGCGGACAAGCCGATCCTCGAAGCGCTCAAAGAAAGCGGCAAGCTCTTTGCGGCGCTCCCGTTCGAGCACAGCTATCCGTTCTGCTGGCGCTGCGACACGCCGCTGATCTACTACGCGCGTGAGAGCTGGTTTATCAAAATGACCGCGGTCAAGGACAAGCTGATCTCGTTCAACAAGTCGGTCAACTGGATCCCGGAAACGATCGGCGAAGGCAGAATGGGCAACTTCCTCGAGAACGTCATCGACTGGGGCATTTCGCGCGAGCGCTACTGGGGCACGCCGCTTCCGGTGTGGACGTGCGAATGCGGTCACGTTCACGTGATCGGCAGCAAGGCGGAGCTGAAGGCGATGAGCCGCAACTGCCCCGACGACATCGAGCTGCACAAGCCCTACATCGACGAGGTCGAGGTGCTCTGTCCCGCGTGCGGCAAGGTCATGAAGCGCGAGCCGGTCGTCATCGACTGCTGGTTCGATTCGGGCTCCATGCCGTTTGCGCAGTGGCACTATCCCTTCGAAAACAAGGAGGAGTTTGAAAAGCGCTATCCGGCCGCGTTCATTTCCGAAGCGGTCGATCAGACCCGCGGCTGGTTCTACACGCTGATGGCGGTTGCGACCTGCCTGTTCGACAAGGCGCCGTTTGAGAACTGCCTCGTGCTCGGTCTCGTGTGCGACAAGGACGGCAAGAAGATGTCGAAGCACATCGGCAACGTCATCGCGCCCGCGGACGTGCTCGACAAGCAGGGCGCCGACGCGGTCCGCTGGTATTTCTACACGGCGAGCGCGCCGTGGCTGCCGTCGCGCTTCTCGGGCGAAGCGGTCAGCGAGTACCAGAGAAAGTTCATGTCGACGCTGTGGAACACCTACGCGTTCTACGTGCTGTATGCGGACATCGACGGGTTCGATCCGACGAAGCACGCCTTAAAGCGCGAGAACCTTTCGCTGATGGACCGCTGGATCCTTTCGCGCCTGCAGACGCTTTGCTCGCGTGTGGACGAAAATCTCGAAGCGTTCCGCATCACCGAGGCGGGCAGAGAACTGACCGATTTTGCGGACGAGCTTTCAAACTGGTACGTGCGCCGCTGCCGCGACCGGTACTGGGGCGCCGAAATGACCGACGACAAGGAAGCCGCGTACATGACGCTGTACACCGTTCTGAAGACGGTCTCGCTGCTGGCCGCACCGTTCGTGCCGTTCATGACCGAAGCGATCTATCAGAACATCGTCAGAAGCGTCGACGAAACGGCGCCGCTTTCGGTGCATCTTTGCGACTATCCGACGGTCGACGCGTCGTTCATCGACGAGGCGCTTGAGACCGAAATGGAAAAGGTTCTGAACATCGTCACCGTCGGCAGAAGCGCCAGAAATTCCGCGGCGCAGAAGACGCGTCAGCCGCTGGCAAAGATGTATGTGCAGGGCGAAGCGCTGTCCGAACGCGCGGCGACGATCGTGACGGAGGAGCTGAACGTCAAGGAGATCGCGTTCATCGAGAACGCGGACGACCTGATGAGCTATAAGGTCAAGCCGCAGCTTCGCACCCTCGGTCCGCGCTACGGCAAGCTGCTCGGAAAGATCAGCGCGTATCTTGCGGCGAACGGCGACGCGATCGTGCGCACGCACCACGAGGGCAGAGATTACACCTTCGACGTCGACGGAACGGAAGTCGTGCTTTCGCCGGACGACGTGCTCGTTTCGACGCAGCAGAAGGAAGGACTCGTTTCCGAACAGGGCAACGGCGTGACGGTCGTGCTCGACACGAACCTGACCCCCGAACTGATCGAGGAAGGCGTCGTGCGCGAACTCGTTTCAAAGATCCAGACGATGCGCAAGGAAGCGGGCTTCGAGGTGGCGGATCACATCCGCATCGGCTTCGAGCAGGGCGAGCGCACCGCGGCGATCCTCAAGGCGAATGCGGCGTCCGTTATGGCGGATACGCTTGCCGAACGCGTCGAAGAGGGCGTGTTCGGATATACGAAGGAATGGGATCTGAACGGCGACCGGATCATCCTGTCGGTCGAACGGATCGCATAAGAAGAAATCATGCGACACACCGATACGGACACCGAAAAGGGGGGGAGAAAACCATGCGCGTACTCATTGTGGAGGACGAGCGGAACCTGGCGGAAACGCTGCGGGAAATGCTGAAACAGAACCGCTTCGACAGCGATATTTGCTTCGACGGCGAAAAGGGACTCAAGTATGCCCAAGAGGGCACGTACGATCTGATCATCCTCGACGTGATGCTTCCGAAGGTCAACGGCTTCACGATCGTGGAACGCCTTCGCAACGCCGGCGTCGCAACGCCGATCCTGCTGCTGACGGCGCGTTCGAGCGTCGATGATTACGTCCACGGACTCGATCTCGGCGCGGACTACTATCTGACCAAGCCGTTCGAAATGCAGGAGCTGATGGCATGCGTGCGCGCGCTGACACGCCGTCACGGCGAAGTCGTGATGGACAAGCTGCAGTTCGGCGATCTGATGCTCAACAAATCGACCTGCGAGCTGTTCTGCGGCGATCGTTCGATCCGTCTCGGCAAAAAGGAGTTTTCGATCATGCATCTTCTGATGATGAACGGCAACGTCGTCGTGACGAAGGAGCAGATCCTGGACAACGCGTGGGGCGTCGACAGCGAGGCGGAGGACAACAACGTGGAGGTCTACATCTCGTTCCTGCGCAAGAAGCTTCGCTATCTGCACGCCGAAACGCAGATCGAGACGCTCAGAAAGTTCGGCTATAAGCTGCAGGAAAACACATGATCCGCTCACTGCACCGGCGCTTTTTGTGGAACACGTTCCTCTGGTCGTGCGTCTTTCTGCTTGCCGTCATGTTCGGCGCGTATGTGCTGCTGGCGCGGTATACGGACAGCATCGTCAAAAGCGAGGCGTTCGACGTGCTGCGCTACGGCGAACAGACGGAAACGCACAGCTTCGTGCGCAGAGGCGTGCCGTCGTTCCTTGCGGAGATCCGGCAGACGAAGCCGGACACCGGCGCCGAAGAACTTGAGGCGGACGACGAGATCGTATTTTTGCGCGGCGACTTATCCGCGTGGACGGAAGAACAGATCCGCCGGATCACGGACGGCATGCTCAAAAGCGGGGACCGGATCGGCTTTCTCAGAAAGGAAACGCTCTGCTTCGTCGTCGATCGATCGAGCCGGACGATTCGCATCGCGGCGGTCGATTACACGGGCTTTCGCTCGTATCTGACGCGCGTACTGCTGCTCGGCGTCGTGCTGTACAACGTGATCTGCGGCGCGCTGTTTCTGTTGATGAAGCTTGCGGAAAAGCGGCTTTTACGACCTGCGGAACGCGCGTGGGCGAACCAGGAACGGTTCGTGGAGGACGCTTCGCATGAGATGAAGACGCCGATTGCGGTGATCCTGTCGAACGCGGAGCTCGGCGTCAGCGAACAGCCGGAGGAAACGGAGCGGCGGCTCTCGGTCATATTGAACGAGGCGCAGCGCATGAAGCTGCTGATCACGCGCATGCTCGAATCCGCAAGGATCGAAAACGAGGCGCACAAGCGCCGCAGCATCGCCGATTTCTCGCTGAGCGACGCCGTCACCGAATGCGCGCTGCTCTTTGAAGAGCCGCTGTACGAACAGGGGATCGCGCTGTCGTATGACGTCGAGGAGAACCTTTGGGTGCGCTCGGACGAAACGTCGCTGAAGCAGGTGCTGCGCATCCTTCTGGAGAATGCCGGCAAGTATACGCCGCGCGGACAGCGCGTGCAGATGCGCGTCAGGCGGCGGTTTTCAAGGGCGGAGATCGCGGTGCGCAACGAGGGCGTCGGGATCGATCCGAACGAGTGCGAGGCGATCTTCGAGCGGTTCTATCGTGCCGGCGAGGTGCGCGCGCACACCGAGGGCAGCTACGGTCTGGGACTTTCGATCGCCAAGACCATGATCGAAATGATCGGCGGCTCGATCCGCTGCGAAAGCGACGGACAGACTTACACCTCGTTCGTCGTCACCGTCCGTTCGGTGCGAAAACAGAAATAACCAAAACGGAGGCGCTTCGCTGTGAAGCGCCTCTTTTTTGTGCCGTGCCCGCGGTGCGCGGTCCTTCATGTGCGGTTTCGGAAGATCAGCACCGGCGTGCCTTCGCGGATCGGCTCGGTCAGGTCCGGGTTGCCGGCGCGAAGCTTTGCAAGCGGGATCGAAAAGCGCTTGCCCACGGAGAACAGCGATTCATCCGGATCTGCGAACCACACAAGCATGCCGCTGTCGGCTTCGCGCGCGGGCGCGGGCAGCAGCTCCGCCACATAGGTGACCGGCACGCGCCGGTACCACTCGGCTTCGACCGACAGCGAAAGCGTCAGTCCCACGGTGCGTCCGCCGCCGGTCAGCGCCGCTTCGAGCACGCGGATGCGCGGGATCAGCACGTCGCCCTTTGCATCTGTATCGAAGGACAGAGGCAGTTCCTGCGTGAAGCTCTGCTTCATGCCGTCGTCGTCGCGATACACGACCGTCGCCGCAAGCACGCCCTCGATGCGCCCGCGTTCCCCATCGACCGACACGTTCGTGACCGCGGTGCGCGTGCAGGCGCAGATCGGCAGATAACAGTCCTTCATGTGCGGCGGCACGGTCAGCGTTTCGTTCATCTGCACGGTCTGGCTCCACGCCGCCTCATAGTTCTGGACGTCTGTGCGTTCCGTCCGGCACAAAAAGGTACTGTCCTCATCGTATGCATCGGACAGGATGCGCTCGGTCTGCGTCACACAGCCGTACACGCCGATCGACAGCGCCGCGTCGAGCGTCGCCGTACCTTCCTCCTCGATCGTGACCGAAAGCTGTGTCAGCGTGACGGTCGCCGAGGCGTTCTCGCCCGGTTCGCAGGCGACAAGATCCGAAAACGGCAGGGTGCGCTGTTCGCGTATCACGCCGCCGTCCGGCGCCAGATACAGCACCGTCGTCTTCAGTTCGCCCTGCACGCGCATCCCGTCCGATCCGTGCAGCAGCCCGGTCACGACCGGCACGGCGCTCGCCTTGAGCACGCTTGCGGCGCGCGGCGCCGGGATCGGTTCGTTGATGCGCACGCTCTTTGCGCCGAGCAGCGCACGGCGTCTGATCGTTACGGGCTCGATCAGCCGTTCGAGACGGTGCGCGCCGTCCAGGTCCGCGATGCACACGATCTGTTTCGGTTCGATCACCGTTGCCGTCAGCGCGACGGTCGCCTGCATGCGAAGCCCGCCGTCCTCGCTTTTCAGCGTACAGGCGGGGATATCCGCGCGCACGCGCGCGTTCATGTCGGGCGTTACGCCGTCGAGCCGGATCGTGTGCGAAAACGCCGCCGCCGCCTCGAACGCATAAGGCAGGCGCTCCGCCGACTCCGCCATCGGACGCACGGTCATCGTGCCGGTCACGACGATCGCACCGTCGCGGCACGACGCGTCGCCGATCGTCGCCTCGGCTTCATAGGACAGCACGCGATCGAGCGTCTTGCCGTGCGGCAGCGGGATCGCGCTCTCCATCTGCACCTGCGCCGCCGCCTCGCCGAAGCGCGCTTCCGTCGTCAATGTGGTCTTTCGTATCTCCATGTCGCATACTCCTTTTGCATCGTTTGTAAATCGTATGCGCAAGCGCCGCAAAACTTTCGCGTTCGCAAACATCGGTTGCAAACGCGCGCGAATGATGATACAATGATCATATATAAACCGTTCGGTTTTATGAGAAAGGGTCGGCACATGCAGAAACAGGACAGGCTCCGCCTCGTCGGAGCAAGAGGCAAGCGCTTTTTCAGCCGCGTCGCGGCGGCTTGCGCTTCGGAGAACGGGGCGCAGAACTGAGGGGAGAAACACGGAGGGCAAAGCATGGACGGCAAACTGCGCTATACGCTGATGCTGCGCGTGTACGGCGAGGAGAAGATCTTCGGACCGGGCATCGCGGAGCTTCTGGAGCACGTCGACGAGCTGCATTCGCTGCGCAAGGCGACGATGGAGATGGGCATGGCGTATTCGAAGGCGTGGAGCATCGTGAAGAACGCCGAGAACGCGCTCGGTTTTCCGCTGCTGGAAACCAAAACCGGCGGCAAAGGCGGCGGCTGTGCGGTGCTGACCGAACGCGGACGCGCGTTTCTGAACGCGTACCGGCAGTTCGAATCGGTCGTGCACGCATATGCGGACGAGATCTTTTTGGAGTTGTTCGGACAGGACTGAACGGAGGTCACCCATGCGGTTTACGAAAATGCACGAGCTCGGCGCGGATTATGTGCTGCTTGATTTGCGCGACAGACCCGATATCGACCGGAACGCGCTTGCCGTTCGCATCTGCGACCGGCACACCGGGGTCGGCGCGCGTGCGGCGCTGTTTCTGCTTCCGTCCGATCGGGCGGACGTGAGATGCTGCGCGATCCGCGCGGACGGCAGCGAAGAGACGCGCTGCTGCGTCGGGCTGTCCGCCGTTTCGCGGTACGCGTTCGAAAGCGGCATCGTGCGCAAAACGGTCTTTACGGTCGAGACAAACGCGGGCGTCGAAACGCCCTGCGTCATTCTGGAAAACGGACGCATCGCGGGCGTGCGGGTCGATCTGGGCGAACCGGTGATCGACGCCGCCGCGGTTCCGGTGCGGGTCGAGGGGCGCGCGCTCGGCATCGTGCTTTGTGAAAACGGACGCACGTTTTCCGCAGCGGCGCTGCGCGTGGGAACGCCGCAGACCGCGGTGTTTCTGGGTCGGGTTTCGGAAGCGGACGCAAAGGCGTTCGGTCCGCTGATCGCGCGCGATCCGCTGTTCCCGGAAGGCACGGACGTGACGTTTTTCGAAACGGTTTGCAAGGAACGGATCCGCGCGCTGATGTGGGAGCGCACAGACGGCTTTTCGCCCTGCGCGAAGGCGGGCGCGGCCGCGGCGGCGGTCGCGGGGGCGCTGACCGGCAAGACGGGACGGCGCGTCGAAGTCGAGGGTCCGTACGGAACGCTGTGCGTCGAATGGTCGCAGCAGGACAATCATGTGTATGCGACCGGACCCGCAGAGCCCGTTTTTTCCGGAATTTGGAACGAATGATGCAACCTTTTGCCGACACGGTCGGTATTATTTACGAATAACAAAAAAATCAGGAGGATTTCGATCATGAAACGCACCATGTTGGTTGTTCTTTCCGTGCTGCTGATGGCGGCGGTCGCGTTCGGCTGCGCAAAGGGCGCGAGCCAGGCGGCGAACGGAAACCATTACGGTTATGCGGCGGAGGAGCCGGCAGCGGCATACGAAGAGTACGAATTCGACGAGGCGTTTGAGCCGTCTCCCGCAGAGGTTGAAACCGCATCGATGACGAACGGAAAAGCGGACGGCACGCAGAGCACGGCGCTTTCGAACCGCAAGATCATCCGCAATGCGGACGTGTCGGTGCAGACGCTGGAGTTCGACGCGTTCCTCGAGAAGCTCAATGCGCAGGTCGAGTCGTTCGGCGGCTTTATCGAGACGAGCAACGTCGGCGGACGCACGTACTATAACCAGAGCAAGCTTCGCAATGCATACCTTGTGATCCGCATCCCGGCGGAGAACCTTGACGCGTTCCTCAGCATCGTGAACGGGCTCGGCAACGTAACGAACTGCAGCACCGGCATGCGCGACGTGACGACGAATTACATCGATTACGAAAAGCATCTCGAATCGCTGCGCACCGAGCAGGAAGCGCTGCTGGAGATCCTGAAATCCGCGACGACGGTCGAGGACCTGATCACGGTGCAGAACCGGCTGAGCGAGGTCCGCTATGAGATCGAATCGTATGAATCGATCATCCGCAGCTATGACGATCAGATCGATCTGTCCACCGTGACGCTGAATCTCACCGAGGTCGAGCGCGAGACGGTCGTCGAGCCGGAGACCTTCGGACAGGAGGTCAGCCGCCGCTTCAAGGAGAGCATGGAGGACGTCGGCGAGAATCTCAAGAGCTTCGCCGCGGGTCTGATGGGCAATGCGCCGCACATCGTGGTGTTCCTCGTGATCAACGGGCTTATCGCCCTGGTCATCGTGCTGATCATCCGCGGCAGCATCAAGTCGGCAAGAAAGCGCAGAGCCAAGCGCGCCGAACAGCAGCAACAGAAATAAACGATCATAAGCAACCGAGGGCTGTTAAGACCGTCTCGTCATTTCACCGTTCGTTCGGACGCTCTGAATGACACGGAGGGACGATCTTAACAGCTTTTTTGAATTCCTGCAACATTTTCCGACGCCGATCCGTCTAATAGACAGATGATCATCCGAAAGGAACGTATGAACATGAACAAAGCCCGGACCGATGCGTGGTTTGCCCGCGAGATCGAAAACGCCGAACCGTCGATGTTCCGGATCGCGTTCGCGATCTTAAGGAACCGTACCGACTGCGAGGACGCGGCGCAGAACGCCGTGCTGAAGGCATACAGCCGACTCGGCACGCTTTCAGACCGCAAGATCTTTCGCACCTGGCTGATCCGCATCCTGAAAAACGAGTGCTTCGATCTTCTGCGAAAGCGGAGACCCGAAGCCGATCTCGCTGTCTCCGACCCCGGTTACGAGATGGAGGTACCCGATCTCGACCTGAACCGCGCGTTTGATACGCTCTCCGCGGAGGAACGCCTTGCGATCACACTGTTCTATTATGAGGGCTATAAGACCTCGGAGATCGCGGCGATGACCGACGTCAGCGAGGGCACGGTGCGCAGTCGGCTCAGCCGGGCGCGGGCGGCGCTGAAGAAACAATTATCGGAAAAGGAGCACAGAATATGAATGCTTTTGATACCAGACTGCTGAACGATCTGTTCCCCGAAATGCCGGAGAGCTTCGATCGGCGCGTGCACAAGACGCTCGATGCGATCGGCGCGAAACAAAAACCGGTCCGACCGCTGCACATCGCTTCCGCTGCCGTCGCGGCGGCGGTCGCGGCGTCGTTTCTGCTGGTGCTGACAAGCGCCTTGCGCGATCAACCTCAGCACGCGGTCTCGCCGGATCGAACGGCTCCGTCCGCAGTGATCGGCGAAACACCCGATCAAACGAACCTGCCGGCCGCGTCCGTAGAACCCCGCTGGTCCGGCAATACCGCGATCCTGTCCGCGGTCCCCGAGGAGGGACATTACAGCGAGCAGGACGTCAACCGCTTCGGAAGATGCATCCTGTCTTTCCTGCACAGTTTCGGCGAAAGTGAGCCGGAGGAGCTGTGGGTCGTCGCCGTGCGATCCGCGGCAGGCGAGGAATCGACCGACGGAGCGAGCGTGCTCGTGCTTGCGCAGTACCGCTTTGACGCGCACGCGGGTCCCGATCTGTTCTGTATACAGAGTCATCCGGACGGCGAGGTGCTCTGGGGCACGATCGACGGCGCGCCCGGTCCGCACCGCGTGCTTGCGCAGGTCGGCGGGCGGCAGCAATGGGTCCTCTTCGGCAGCAATACGCTGGCGAACGGCGAGTCGATCGGGCATATCAGCGCGGGATATCTGACCGGCGGCGCGCCCGGCACGGACGTCGAGTTCTCGGCGATCCTTTCGACCGACGCGGCGCGCGAAGCGTTCCGAACGAGCCGATATGCGCGGCAGCTTCCGGAATACTATCTCGTCAAGGACGGCGGAACGGACCCGGACGCGGTGCTCGACCGTTCGCTGATGCTCGTATCCTCCGATACAAATGTTGCGTTTCCGATCCGCGACAGCGTCATGGAGATGGAATGCCTTACGGCACAGGAAGCGAAAGCGATCCGTGCGTACATCGACGCGGTCGCAGCAGCGACCGAGGAACCGTATGTGCCGCCGACGCCGACGGCAGGCGCGACCGTCGTCAATCTGACCGATCTGAACGATGCGTCCGCAATGCCGTACACGGATGCGGTGCTTGCCTGGCTCAGATCCAGACATGACGGCGTCGAACCGGATACGCTGTGGCTGTGCGCGGTCGCGCCGTTTGCCTTCCCCGAGGAAGCGCCGACCGACGAGGCATATGTGCTGGCGCAGTACGGATTCAACGGCGAGACCGGTCCCGAACTGTTCTTTGTGAAGGACGGCACGGTATTGTGGCAGACGTTCGGTTACGATCCGTTCCGTATCAATACGGTCTATGATCCGATCAAGGACCAGAACGCCGTATTCGGCGCGTCCCCGTATTTCGACGACGGTCCCGTTTCCGTCAAGGAGGCAAAGCTCACGCTTGAATCCGAGGACGGCAGCGCTTCCCGGGCGATACAGGATGACGTCGGCTTTTGGATGGAACTGCCGCTGGCGGATGTGAACACGCGTCTCAACGGCAGGCAAACCGAATGGGCAAGAGAGTTTTTCATCTGTCCGTATCCGAAGAATATGAAGATCGTTCAGATCTCCTTTACGGCGCAGAACGAAGAGGTATACTACCCGGACGTCAAAACCGTCAATCACCTTGACGCGCATACCGCGCAGGATCAGAATCCGTAAAGACCGATCAAAAAACACCGGGGAGCACCCGGTGTTTTTTATTCGATTGCTTCGGCGCGGATCCTGACGCGCCCGCCGTCGGGGCAGGATGCTTCGAAGAACGCGACCCGCTCGTCGCCGTGATCGAGCTTCGCGCCGTTTTGGAGCGCAAAGATCTGCGGATAGATCACGCCCCACAGCTCATGACAGACCGGCGGGCAAAGCTGATCGACAAGGTAGGTGTCGCCTGCCTTGCACAGCCGATCGCGGCAGCGGCTTTCGAGAACGGTGATCCGGATTTTCATATGCGCCTCTCAGTTTGCGGACGAATAGATCCATGCGGCATGGAATCCGTCGTCGGAATAGTGCAGCAGCTCCGATACGGTCACGAACTGATAGCCGCGTCCGAGAAGCTCGGGCACGATCTTTGCGAACGCGTCGGCGGTCTTTTTCTGCTTGTCGTGGCAGAGAATGATCGAGCCGTTCAAGCCCTTTCCGAGCTCGTCGATCTCCTGAACGCCGCGCTCGTAGATCATGTCCGCGGTGTATTGATCGTATGTGTCGTGCGTGCTGCGCGTGTGGTTGATGATCGCCATGTCCCACTCGGTCATCAGCGCGATCAGCGCGTTGCGCGTGTCGTCGCCCTTGTCGCCGTACTTGATATACGGCGGGCGGAACAGCTTGATCCGGTATTGAAAGCGCTCATAGATCGCGTCATTGACCCTGCCGATCTCCTCGCGCATTTCGGAGGCGGACAGCTCCTCGATGTTGGTGTGCATCCACGTATGATTGCCGATCTCGCAGCCCAGCGACAGCATGCGCATCAGCTGTTCCTCATGGCTCGCAATGTTGTCGCCCTTGATGAAGAACGTCGCCCGCACGCCGTACTGCTCGCACACGTCGAGCACCAGATCGGTGATCTCATCGCGCGGACCGTCGTCGAACGTGAACGACACCATTTTGCCGTTCGGATCGATCGCCATCGTCGCAAGGCGGCTCTGAACCGCCGTTTCGTCGGCACAGTTGCCGTAATCGCGCACGTAACGCTCGATGTCGATCATGCGCTGTTCCTCCCACGTCGGTTCGGACGTGGGGGAGGGCGAGGCGCTGGGCTCCGCCGTCACGGCAGGCGACGGCGATTCCTGCACGTCCTGCGCTTCGGCTTCGCCGCGGCAGGTGCATGAAAGCAGCCAGATGACGGCGCCGAGCGCGAGCAGCACAACGACGCCGATCACAGCCAGAAACTGCACCGGCGCCTTGATGACATAGCGTTTTTTCCGTTTTTTGCCCATATCGAAATGATAGCACATGCGTCGAACCCTGTCAATTTCTGCCAATCGATTTTCTTTATGCGCTGATGCGATAACGAAAATGTGATTGACAAACACGGGACATGTGGTATAATGTTTCTATCTTTGAGGCGAATTCGGAAGCAGTAGCGCGTATCGGCTTCGGAAAGCGAGCGGCAGAGGGTGAGAGTGCCGCGCGAAGTACCGCGTGAAGACCGCCGGAGGATCAAAGCGGGATCGCCCGTTACAGCGAACAAGAGCACCAAACAGGGTGGAACCGCGTTTTTGACGTCCCTCGTATCCGAGAGGCGTTTTATTTTTTGAAAACAACAATGGAGGAATACCTATGATCATTACGTTTCCCGACGGCTCGAAACGCGAATTCGAGAACGGTCTTTGCGCGCTGGACATCGCAGGCGCGATCTCAAACGGTCTCAAAAAGGCAACGCTCTGCTGCGAGATCAACGGCGAGCGCGCGGACGCATTCCGTCCGATCAACGAGGACTGCGAACTGAAGCTTCTGACCTGGGAGGATGAAAACGGACGCTGGGCGTATCGTCACACCGGCGCGCACATCCTCGCGCAGGCGGTCAAACGGCTTTGGCCCGAAACGAAGCTTGCCATCGGTCCCGCGATCGCGGACGGCTTCTATTACGACTTCGATTCCGAACATGCCTTCACGCCCGACGATTTCAAGGCGATCGAGAAGGAAATGGAGCGCATCGTGAACGAGAACCACAAGCTCGAGCGGTTTGAACTGCCGCGCGAAGAGGCGATCGCGTTCATGCAGGAAAAGGGCGAGCCCTATAAGGTCGAGCTCATCGAGGATCTGCCCGAGGGCGAGACGATCAGCTTCTACCGTCAGGGCGAGTTTGTCGACCTGTGCGCAGGTCCGCACGTTGCCTCCACCGGCAAGGTGAAGAACATCAAGATCATGAGTCTCGCCGGCGCGTACTGGCGCGGCTCCGAAAAGAACAAGATGCTGCAGCGCATCTATGCGACCGCGTTCGAAAAGAAGGCGGACCTCGAAGCGTACATCACGCGCATCGAGGAGGCGAAGAAGCGCGACCACAGAAAGCTCGGCAAGGATCTCGGTCTGTTCCTGCTGCTCGACGAGGGTCCGGGCTTCCCGTTCTTCCTGCCGAAGGGCATGCAGCTTCGCAACACGCTGATCGAATACTGGCGCGAGGTGCATAAGCGCTACGGCTACGTCGAGGTCAGCACGCCGATCATCCTGCGCCGCACGCTCTGGGAGCGCAGCGGACACTGGGAGCACTACAAGGAGAACATGTACACCACGGTCATCGACGACGAAGACTTTGCAATCAAGCCGATGAACTGCCCGGGCGGCATGCTCGTCTATGCCAACGAACCGCATTCCTACCGTGACCTGCCGCTGCGCTGCGGCGAGCTCGGTCTGGTCCACCGTCATGAGCTGTCCGGCGCGCTGCGCGGACTCTTCCG
>ONMC01000086.1 GCA_900318745.1 uncultured Eubacteriales bacterium | reverse complement strand
TATCGGCGCAGGGTTTCAAGTCGAACGCAACAGGGATCGAAGGGGGTAAGCATCATGCTGGAAATTCTGAAAGCGAGATTTTCGGAACATAAGGAACGGCATCCGGATCTGGAATGGTCCGAGGCGGAGCAGCGCCTCATTAAGGATCCGGCTGCGATCGCGGTTTTGCAAAGGATGGAGGAGAGCGGCGGCGAACCGGACACCGTCGGTTATGACGCAAAGACGGGAAAACTCATTTTCTGCGACTGCGCAAAGGAATCGCCCGCCGGACGCAGAAGTTTGTGCTATGATGAAAAAGCGCTAAAAGAACGCACCAAAAACCCGCCGTCCGGCAGCGTCGAACAGAAAGCGAAAGAGATCGGCGTTACGATCATGACGGAGGAGATCTATCAAAGACTGCAGAGTCTCGGTTCGTATGATCTTAAAACGTCCAGCTGGATTGCAACGCCGGACAGCATTCGCAGCAAGGGCGGCGCACTGTTCTGCGAACGGCGATATGATACCGTATTTACCTTTCACAACGGCGCGGATTCCTACTATTCCGTGCGAGGATTCAGAGGGTATATTCTGGTCTGAATCGCGCTCGATTGCTTTTCCGAAAAGCGGGACCGACGGATCCCGGATGAAAAAAACCTTCCCAAGAAACGGGAAGGTTTTTGATATCGTTTGAGTCGATTCCTGCGGATCGATCATTTGTCCTCTTCGTCGAACTGGAACGCGCCGGAAGGCATCGAAGCGCCCGTCTGCTGCGCTCTCGTCTTTGCGAGCTTTTCCTTGTCCGTGAACTTGTTGATCAGCACGAAGATGGCGACCACGCACAGCACCGCAAGCCCCATAAACACATAGGAGAGGATGCTCATCGCCTTTGAAGAGATCGCGCGATACAGCTTGGAGAGGAACGAGCCGTCGTTCGCATCGGAGCGCACGCTGCCGATTGTGCTCACATAAACCGCATTTCCGTTCTCATCCAGGACCGGAGACGCGGAATAATAGTTCTGCACGTTGGCGCTCGCACCGCCGCCCAGACAGCTCATCGCCGACTGCTGCGTCTGGAACTTGTCCGGATGCGCCGACATCGCCGCGCGCAGGATCGCGTCCATTTCTTCCACGGTGTGTTTGCCTTCGACCCGATAGGTCATACCGCCGTATTCCACCGTTCCGTCCGTGATCACATCTGCGAATTCGGTCTTGTATGCGTCGGTCGCCTCATATTCGACGATCGCATTGCTGTACAGAACGCTCTGTCCGAAGTTCACGACCGCCATCAGAAGAACGATCACGCCGAGAGCGGCATAGAGAATGCGCAGATATTTGCGGATCTTGTCTTTGCATTCGTCCTTGATGTTTTCAAGAGAAAAGAGCTTGCCCTTGCCGGCGATCGCGCCGTACAGCACATATGCGCTCATCGCGAGCAGCAGGATCGGGAATAGATACGTCATGTTGAATCTCCTTTGCGATACAGTTTATGTTCAGATCTTTTTGAGCTTTGCGCCTTCGCGCGTGTCCTCAACGGCATAACCCATTGCTTTGAGCTCGTCGCGGATCGCGTCTGCCTTCGCCCAGTCTTTTGCCTTTTTCGCTTCCTTACGCGCTTCCAAAAGCGCGAGCGCCTCTTCGGGGAAATCTTCCTTGCGCTCCTTGACGACAAGCCCCAGAACGCCGTTCAGTTCGGCAAAACGTGCCTTCACCGCATCGATCGCGTCCTTCGTATGCGCGTTCGTTGCAAAGATGTTGATCCATCTTGCAAAGTCAAACAAAACGCCCAGCGCATCCGCCGTGTTCAGATCGTCGTCCATCGCCTCATTGAACCGGTCGCGGAAGCCGTCGAGCGCAGCGATAACGGAGGAGTCGTCGGCGCTTTCGTCGACCGCGGTGTCGAACAGCCGGTCGCGCGCGGTATACAGGCGCTGCAGCGACGTAGCGGTCTGCTCGATCAGCTCGCGCGAGAAATTGACCGGATTGCGGTAGTTTGCGGAAAGCAGGAACATGCGAACAACTTCCAGATCGTATTCCTTTGCGATCTCACGCACCGTGAAGAAGTTGCCGAGAGATTTGCTCATCTTCTGATTGTCGATGTTGATGTATCCGTTGTGCATCCAGTAGTGCACAAACGGCTTGCCGGTCGCGCATTCGCTCTGCGCGATCTCGTTTTCATGATGCGGGAAGATCAGGTCCATGCCGCCGCCGTGGATGTCGAACGTTTCGCCGAGATACTTCATGCTCATTGCGGAGCATTCAATGTGCCAGCCGGGGCGACCTTTGCCCCACGGGGAAGGCCAGCTCGGTTCGCCGGGCTTTTCACCCTTCCAGAGCGCAAAGTCCAACGGGTCGCGCTTTTGCTCGGTCGGCGAAATGCGTGCGCCGTTTTCCATGTCGTCGATGTTCTGACCCTTCAGCTTTCCGTATCCGGGATCGGAACGCACGGAAAAATATACGTCGCCGTTTTCGGTGGCGTAGGCGTGACCTTTCTCGATCAGCGTCTTGACCAGCTTGATGATGTCGCCGATGTGCTCGGTCGCGCGCGGGTTGACCGTGGCGCGTTCGATGCCGAGCGCGTCCGCGTCATGATAGTATTCCTGAATGAACCGGTCGCCGAGTTCTTTGACGGTGATGCCTTCGCGGTTTGCGCGATTGATCATCTTGTCGTCAATATCGGTAAAGTTCTGCACGTACTTCACCTTATAGCCGCGGTATTCGAGATAGCGGCGCAGCGTATCGAACACGACAAACGGGCGTGCGTTTCCGATGTGAAAGTAATCGTAAACCGTCGGACCGCAAACGTACATCGAGATCTGTCCTTCCTTTACGGGAATCAGCTCTTCTTTACGGCGCGTCAGCGTATTATAGATCTGCATGATCGTCCTCCTTTGAACAAGACTGCCAAAAACCGCATCATACAGGTTATCAACAGCCGTTTCATTCATAATAAGAAAAAACCGCCGCTTTGTCAATAAGGATTTGACGAATTGCACTTTTTGTACTATACTGATGCGATAGGAGGCTGTGCATGAAACGAATTCTGATACCGATCCTGATTTTGCTTTTGATCCTGCCGCTCGGCAGCTCGCGCGCAGACGATAATCCGATGCGTTCCCTGACGCTCAAGGCAGAGCGCGAGGACGATTTGCTCGATGTACGTTTGATCGCCGATATGGTCTATCCGAACGAAACGAGCGCGTTCGAATCCATGGATTTCGTGCTGACGTATTCGAAGGACGTGCTTGAACTGATCGAATCTGTCAAGGTTGACGGCGCGCCGGAATCCGACATGATCGACAGCTCCTTCATCGGGATGGAGAACGGCGACAAAGCCGGCAGATATGAATATCACTGCGCATCGGCGCTCGGCATTCGCGGAAGCGGACTTCTGCTGCACCTGCGATTCAGGATCATCGGAGAAGGCGCGTACATGCTCCGCGTCAAGTCGGACGGGTATTCGATTTATGATTCCGCATCGGATCGGGCGCAGAGCTATCGATTCCCGCTTCTGAAGACGGATATCGCTCCGTACGAGGACACAAAGCTTCCGGAGATTTCGGATGCAATCAACGAAACCGGACAAACCGAACAGCCCGCAGATAACGAAAAGGGCTGGTTTGCAAAAATGATAGAATCGATCTTCGGATCGAGCTGCAGATGCGGCAAATGACCGCATCAACCGTATAGGAGGTACACTTCATGAAAAAAATCGGTCTTGCATGGATTCTGATCCTTGCGCTTACAGTGCTTCTGCTCCCCGCGGCGACCGGTGCGGCAACGGAGGGCGAAATGCTTCTCACGTCCGATCCGGTGGAAGGTGCAGTCGGCGACATCGTCAAAGTTGATTTCTACTGCTACCCGAATCTGACGGAGAACGAACTTCTCGACTCTTTGGAGTTTTCGCTTGCATACGATCCCGAAATGCTGACGTTCGGTTCGTTCAACATGCGCGACGAGGAAAACAACCTCGCCTCGATGATGTACGGCAAGAGCGCACAGCCGCCGATGTGGAATCTCAAGGAGCCGGGGCTCATTGTGCTCGCATGGGCGGAGCTGTTCGGCACCGATCAGCAGGGATTTATGTTCCAGCTTGAGTTCCGCATCGAAAAGGAAGGCGCGAGCGACTTCCTGTTCAACAGCGTGCGCTATCACAGCATCGACGGCGCTTCGTACGCATCGATCGGCAGCTATTACATCAACCCGGTCCGGATCGGCGGCGTTAAAACCGAAGGCGAGGAGATCCCGGAGGAACCGACCGTCGAAGCGACCTACGCGCCGCTCGAACCTTCGGTCGAAACACCCGCGCCGCAGGCAACGGCTACGCCGAAACCGAACAACGAAGGACAAACCGTTCCGCAGACGTCGACCTTGCCGGAACCGTCCGGCATGGCCACACCCGCAGAAACCGGCATCGTCACACTGCCGCCCGCGGTGACCTCGATGCCCGTAACAACGCCGGCTGCCACACAGGCTCCCTCGAACAACGCAGGCGCAACGGCGAAGACGAACCCGACGCAGAGCGCCACACAGGCGCCCGCATCGGATGCAGCGACCGATGCGCCGGCAAGTGAAGCGCCTGCAGCCGAAACGCAGCAGCCGACCGAGCCGGAGGCGACACTCGAAACGGCAGCGCCCGACGCAAGCACAGAGCCGCTTGTCGTCACGGAAAGCACGCCGGAAACAACCGATCCGGAAGAGCCGACCGCAGCGCCCGAAACCGTGAAACCGGCACAGGAAAACAAGGCGCTCGTCATCGCGGTCATCGCCGGCATCATCGTCGTGATCCTGCTTGCGGTGCTTGCGATCGTCCTGATCCTGATCCGCAACAAAAAGCAGCGCGAAGAAGAATAAAAAATCTTTATTCGGAAAGCTCTCAACTTTGAGAGCTTTCTTGCGTTTTGGAATGAATTGTAGTATGATATGTGAGATTTGTGAAAAAGAGGGGATCGGAGTGCGAAAGATTACCACAAGACAGCTGACATTTGCGGCGCTGTTCGCAGCGCTTGCCGTTCTGCTCTCCTTGTATCCGTTTACGTTTTATATCGTACCGAGCGTACGCATCACGTTCCGTGAACTGCCGATCTATCTTTGCTCGGTCACGCTCGGACCGGTTCTGGGCGGCTTGTGCTCGTTCATTGCGGATCTGTGCGGCACGTTCATTACAAATTCGGGAAACGCCTGGAATCCGCTGTTCGCGCTTGACGCCGTTCTGATCGGCGTGCTGCCGGGACTGATCTATCGGCTGCTGATCCCGCATATGAAGCGGATTTGGTCGACCGTCGTTTCGATCGCCTCGACCAACGTCACCGTTTCCCTGTTTCTTGCAACCCTGTGGCTGTACATTCTGGGGTTCAACGGCGGTCTGTCGTATTGGGCGCTTCTGTTAAGCCGCCTGCCGCTGACCGCAATCATGACCGTTGTACATATCATCTTGATCATGCTGCTCGAGCCGCTTGCCCGACGCGCGATCGAAGGGAGAAAAACAAATTGACTTACGAAGAAGCAATTGCGTATATCCACGGCTTGTACTGGCGCGGATCCAAATTGGGACTCGAACGCGTCACGGAGCTTTGTCATCTTTTGGGCGATCCGCAGAAAAAACTGAAGTTCATCCATGTCGCGGGAACGAACGGCAAGGGATCTACCTGCGCCATGCTTTCGCGCATTCTGAACGCGCAGGGATACAAAACAGGCTTGTTCGTATCCCCGTTCGTCGATCGGTTCAATGAGCGGATCCAGTTTAACGACGAACCGATCTCCGACGACGATCTCGCGTCGATCGTAAGTGAGATCGCGCCGATCGTCGACGCGATGGAAAGCCTGCCGACCGAGTTCGAAGTGATCACGGCGACCGCGTTCCTGTACTATGTGCGCAAAAACTGCGATTACGTCGTGCTCGAGGTGGGACTGGGCGGTGAGCTCGATTCGACCAACGTCATCGATACGCCGCTGCTTTCGATCATCACGGCGATCGATTTCGACCATATGCACATCCTCGGCGATACGATCCGGGAGATCGCAAAAGCCAAGGCGGGCATCGTCAAGGACAACGGCACCGTGCTGTTTTACGGTGAGCATCCGGACGCGCTGCCGGTGATCGAGCAGGCGTGTGAACAGCATCATGCCGAACTGCACGTGTGCGACCGCAGCAGCATCGTCGCCGAGCAGTATGATCTGTTCGGACAGGTGTTTACATACAAGCGGTATCGCCATCTGATGATCGGGCTTTTGGGACAGTATCAGATGAACAATGCGGCAACGGTGATCGATGCGGTCGAACTGCTGCGAGAAAAGGGCGTTGAGATCTCGGACGAGGCGCTGCGCGTCGGACTTTCGGAAACGAAGTGGCCCGCACGGTTCGAACTGCTGCGAGAAAAACCGCCGTTCTTCGTCGACGGCGGACACAACCCGCACGGCGTCAACGGCACGGTGCAGACGTACCGCCGCCTGTTCGGCAAGAAGAAAGCGACCGTCGTCATGGGCATGATGGCGGATAAGGACGTGTCCAAATCGATTGAGCTGCTGATCCCGATCGCGAAGGAGTTTTATACCGCGACGCCCGACAATCCGCGGGCGATGCAGGCGGAAGAACTTGCGAAGCTGATCCGCTCGCTCGGGGGCAAGGCGACGGCGTTCGATACCGTCGCGGACGCGGTGCATCTGGCAATGCAGGCAAAGGGACCGGCGCTTGCGGTCGGTTCTCTGTATATGGCAGGAGAGGTACACGCCGCGTTTTACGGCGCAGACAAAGGAGAAAGCAAATGAAGCTTCTGGCACTCGATATCGACGATACCCTGATCGGCACCGGCAAGTTGCCGAGCGAGCGCTTGAAGCGCGCGATCCGTCTTGCGCAAAGCAACGGCGTCACCGTCGTGCTTGCCACGGGACGCGGCTTTCTGGGAACCAAAGCGATCCGCGAATCGCTTTCGCTTTACGGACCGCTGATCCATTACGGCGGCGCGGTCATCAGCGACGGGAAAACGGGCGAGCATCTGTATGAAAACTACCTTCGCCCGCAAGATGTCGTCACGGCGTTTGCGATTGCGGATGCGCTCAACATCCATGCGCAGATCTACGAAGGCGACACGGTCATATTCCGCAAGGAAAACGATTTTACGAAGCGCTATACGTCCGTTCTGAACCTTCCGTTCATCGAGGACCCGAATCTGTTGTACCGTCCGCTCGACAATATTCCGAAGGTGCTGTTTGCGGTCGATCCCGCACGGGAAGCAGAGCTCTTTCAGGAGATCCGCGCGCTTTTGCCGCGGCATCTTTCCGTGCTGTGTTCAAAACCCGGATTCATCGAGATCGGTTCGGTTT
>ONMC01000056.1 GCA_900318745.1 uncultured Eubacteriales bacterium | reverse complement strand
GTTTGAACAGACCGTACTTATAGCGGATGCCGTATCCGTCAAGCGGCAGGTTCATGGTTGCCGCGGAATCGAGGAAGCACGCCGCGAGACGGCCGAGGCCGCCGTTGCCGAGCGCCGCGTCTTCGATTTCTTCGAACGCCGCAAGATCGAGTCCGCGTTCCGCAAACTCTTTTTTTACCTCGTCGAGGATCCCGAGCGCGAACAGGTTGTTGTAAACCATCCGTCCGACCAGGTATTCCGCCGAGAAATAGTATGTGCTTCTCGAACGTTCGTGCGCATGCCGGCTCTCATACCAGGGATCCGCGATCGCGCCCATGACGACCGTCGCCAAAGCCGCGTGAAGCTGCGGAACCGTCGCTTCCTTCAGAGATACCTGCGCATCCCGCTTCAGGACCAGTTCGATCTGCTGCATGATATTCTTTGTATCCATTCATGTTTCCCCAATCGATGAATTGCAGTTCATTATAGCATATTATTTTAAATTATGCAAAAAATCCGGCGAAAAAATCGCCGGATTTCTGTAAAAAATACGTAAACTGCTTCGTTACCAAGGTCTGCGCGCGTTCACGAAATTGCGCTTCCAGTAGGAAGACACCGCACGCTTGACCACCTTTCCGTTGGAGCTCGACGCGTCGATCATCATGCCGCCGCCGATGTAGATGCCGCAGTGACTGACGCTTGCGGACTCGTCGCTGCGGAAAAACAGAATGTCGCCGCGCTGCAGATCGTTCACGCTCGAAACGTTCTTCCACGCCGTCTTCTTCGAGAAGCCGGATGCGCTTAGGCGGTTCGTGGAAACGCCGGACTGCACCAGGCAGTAATACACGAAGCCGGAACAGTCGAACGTCTTCGGACCGCGATCGCCGAGCAAATACTCGCATCCGATCTTGGAATTCGCCGTCTTGATGAACATGTCGACACGTGTCTCCTTCGGCTTTGCGGTCGGCTTCGGCGTCGATTTGCCGGGCTTCGGCGTCGTTTTCGACGAAGACTTGGTCGGCTTCGGCGTTGCCTTTGCTTCTTTCTCCTCCGCCTTCAGTTTGGATTCCAGCGCTTTGGAGATCTTGGCTTCATCGCTGTACAGCTTCTCAAGCGTTTTTTCACCTGCAAGGCCGTCCGCCGAAAGGCCGTTGCGCTTCTGGAACGCCTTGACGGCTTCGATCGTGACGGATCCGTAGATGCGATCCACATCGCTCGATGCAAGATAGCCGAGATCGACAAGCTGCTCCTGCAGCATCTTGACGTCGCGTCCCTCCGCGCCTTCCTTCAGCGTATAGTGCTGTGCATCGTCGCTGTACAGAAGCTTCAGCGTCTCCACGCCCGCGATGCCGTCCTGCTTCAGATCATGCTGACGCTGAAACAGTTCCACCGCGTACTCGGTGCTGCTGCCGAAATAGTCCGTCGTTTCCTCGATCTCAAGGTAGCCGAGCTTCATCAGCCGTTCCTGCAGCTGTGTGACTTCCTCGCCCTTGTCGTGCTTTTTCAGCGGCTGATACTCGCTTTCCGGGTCCGCGGGTTCTGCGGTCTGCCCGACGGTCGGATCATCGATCGGATCGTCGTTCGGATCCTCCGTATTCGGATCGTCCGGATCGCTGTAGATCGGATCGATGCCCTGCTCCTCCGTGCCGGTCTGCTCCGGATCGGTCGGTTCTGCGCTGTCCGGCGCGCGCAAAAGCGCAGGCAGCGGCGCCGCTGCCTCGGGCTCTGCCGCTTCTTCCGAACGGTCATTCGAGCAGGATGCAATGCCGACGATCAATGCGATCAGGAACAAAACCAACGCCAAAGCGATCAGCGCGACCGTCATAAGACGTCGTTTCTGGCTGACCTTCAGCGAATTCCATTTATGAATGAGATTGGAAAAGAATCGTTTTATGGTATTCATAGCATAATTGTACCGCGGATCCTGTCGAAACGCAAGGACAGCGCTTCGATGTTAATACAAATTTCATATAGATTTTGCATTTCCCGGTCATTCCGCCGTCTGCCGTTCGTACCAATACGTCACGATCTCCTCGACCGCAACGGAGCCGGAACTGCCGGAAAGTCCGTTCGGAATAAACACCACGATCGCGATCTCCGGATCCTCGCGCGGAGTGATCGCCGCAAACCAGCAGGTGTTTTCGATGTCGATGTTGTTCGTAGCGGACGTCTGCGCCGTACCGGTTTTGCCGCTGATGCGTTCCAGATATCCCTTTTGTTCGAACGATTTGGAAAACACCGAGGAAGCCGTGCCGCCGTCCTCCGGCGAAACGACGCCCTTCATGCCTTCGAGAATCGCGTCCCAGAACGCTTCCGGCGCGTAGATCGAGTCGTACTGTTCCGGCTTATTGTCGAGATATACGGATCCGTCCGGATTCGTGACGCGTTTCAATACCGTCGCTTGATACGATGTGCCGCGGTTTGCGATCGCCGCAATGTATCGCGTGATCGAAATCGGCGTCACGAGCATAACGCCCTGTCCGATGCCGGTCTGGATCGTATACGTCGGCTTCCAGCGAAGTTCCTCAAGCCAGGTGGAGATCGAGACGATCCAGTTCGTGTGCGAATACGACACGCCGATCGGAATGTTCAGTTCCTCCTTGAGGATCTCGCGGATCTCGGAACCGCGCTCGCGCTGCTCGCCGTCCATCAGGCGCAGCAGGCGGTCCGCACAGGTCCGCAGCATCTCGTTGCTGACCGGATACCCGTTCTGCGTTGTGATCGTCTTCAGAAGGTTATAGATGCGGTTGTAGATCAGACGCGGCAACGCGGACGTCTGCTCGCTGAGCGGTTTTTCGCAGTCATAGCGCGCCTTTTGTCCGCCGATCTGCACAGTCAGCTCGCCGGGAAGCTCGATACCGGTCGTATCTTTCATGCCGAGACGGCCCGCCCAGTAGTTCAGCCGCTCGATGCCGACGCGGTCCGAAACCGTGTAGAAGAAATAGTTGCACGAAACGGTCAGCGCGCGCGACAGCGTCAGATTCGCATGGTTTCTCGGATTCGACGTCCAGCAGCTCGGCGCGTTCTGCTCGACCTTCGTCGTCGGATCGTCGACAAAGTAGTAGTACGGCGAATTGTCGGAGATCATTTCCGTTGTGGAGAGCTTGCCCTCCATGAGCCCCGCAAGACCGGTCGTCATCTTGAAGACCGAACCGGACGCCGTGCGGATGCCGATCGCGCGATTCAGGGTCGGCTGATTGCTGCCCTCGCCGAACAGAAGATCGTTCTCCGTTTCGTCGACGCCGTCGGTGAACAGATTCGGGTCGTAGTCCGGATAGGACGCCATCGCAAGGATCTCGCCCGTCTTGACGTTCATCACGATGACCGCGCCGGTCTCGGCGCGCTTGATGCTGTCGGTGTTTCCGTTCGACAGCCGCAGGTACTTTGCGCGGTCCTCGCTGATGCGCTTTTCCTGCTTTTCGCGCGTTGCCTCAATGTTGTCGCGCAGTGCCTGTTCGCAGACCTGCTGCAGATCGATGTCGATCGAAAGCTCCACGTTCAAGCCGTCTTTCGGCTGTGTGGAATCCAGCACTTCGACGATCGCGCCGCGCTTGTTCTTCAAGATGCGCGTCGTGCCGAGACGTCCGTAGATGTGCGGTGTCAGATATGCTTCCATCGTTTTTTCGACGCCTGCGACGCCGATCAGATCGCTGTACGCGTAACCGAGCGCAAGCATGTTGTTCGTTTCCTTCTGCGACGGATCAAACGGTGCGAAATCCGCATAGCGATAGCCGATCGTGCTCATGTCCCTCGTGACCTGTTTCGAAAGGTATCCGACGAGGTGCGACGCCGTATTGCCGTACGGATAGATGCGGCGGCTGTTCTTTTCCGTCAGAATCCCGACAAGCTGTTCGCTCGCCATGTCGAGTTCGGTGACGACCGCAAGGGAAACGTCGTACGCGATGCGCACGCCTTCGAACGCGCGGTAGCTGTTCATGACCGCTTCCTGCCGGATCGACATGATCTTTTTCGCCTCGTCGAACGGCATGTCATCCGGGATGCACCACGATTCGCGCAGGATCAGATATGCTTCCTCCGCGCTCAGATCGGGATTGCTGAAATTGCACGCGACGACGAAGTTCTTTTTTCTTGCATCGGCGACGGATTCGCTCTGCGTGCGGAAATCGTAACGGAACGTGCCGTCCGTGTCCATTGTAATATAAAACGTGTCGATGACCGTTCCGCCGCCCTCTTCGATGATGCGGATCGCTTCGATCAGCGAATGCGTATAGCGCGCGCTGTCGATCGGCGTGCGGTTGCTGGGATCGCGGTAAAAGAGCACATTATACGTCGTCTCATCGTACGCAAGGACCTTGCCGTTGCGGTCGGTGATCATGCCGCGATTGCCGGACTGGTACGTGGTGACCTCCGTTGCCTGCTGCACCGCCGCGCTGTACGCCTCCGTCTCGCGGATCGCGAGCTTGTCCAGAAACAGGATCAGCACGCCGAGCATGACGACAAAGACGCCGATCAGCATCCAGATGCGCGTATTCAGTTTTCCTTTTTCACCGCGTTTCATCTGCGATTCAACGTTCCTTTCCCCGTTGGGCGAAGCAACGCCGCCAGCGGGAGCACGAGCAGCGATTCAAGAATCAGCGACGGCAGCGTCGCCGTGAGCAGACGGTTCGGGATCGCAAACCGCGCGCCGGCAATCAGGGAAAATCCCAGCATCAGCGCTTCCGCGGCCGTGCACGCGATCAGCGCAAACACGAACAGCAGCGGAAGCTTCGGACGATTTTTGCGCACGAAGCCGTACAGGATCACGACCGCGATCAGATATGCCGCCGCGGAAAGTCCGAGATATGGATTTGCAAACAGATCCGTCAGCAGTCCGCCGACCAGCGCGATCACGATCCCGTCCTGCACCGAGTACGATGCGACCGCGCCAAGCGCGACCGCAAGCACGAACAGCGGACGGATGCCGTTTTGCGACAAGTTCGGAAACAGGAAGCTGTCCAGAAGGATTGCAGCCGTCGTCAGCGGGATCAGCGTCCAGAGCCGCTTCATTTGATCGCCTCATCGACGCCGACCGCGATCAGCGCGTTTTCGAGATGCAGAAAATCGACGTCGAGCGAAACGATCGCGTCGTAATTGCCTTTGCCGTCCTCATTGACCGAAAGCACCGTTCCGGCATACAGACCCTTCGGGAAGAACCCGCCGATCCCGCTTGTCCGGATCACGTCGCCCACCTGAATGTCGGCATTGTTCGGCAGATAATACAGTTTCAGTCCGACCAGGATCCCGTCTTCTTCATACAGTCCGCCGAGCATGCCCTCGTCGCGCGTGCGCTGCACCATGACGCTGATGCGCATCTCGTCGTTGCACATCGTTCTGACGCGGCACCAGTTCGGTCCGACCTCGCTGACGCGTCCCACAATGCCGTCCGCCGTGAGCACCGCCGTCTTTTCCGAAACGCCGTTTCTTGTTCCGGCATTCAGCATGATCGTATCGAGATACGGATTGTTGTCCCTGCCGATGACGGACGCCGTCACATACTGCATGTTCGGGTTCGCCTGCACGAAGTTCAGAAGCTCGGTCAGCCGCGCGTTTTCCTTTTCCGTTTCGTCGAGCAGCGCAAGCTTTTGCTGCTGTTCCAGCACCTGCGATTTCAGGCTCGCGTTCTCCTCCATCACGCCGGACGGATTGAACACGCGCACGAAAAACGCCTGCACCTGCGACTGCGCGGCATGCAGTACGTTTGCGACCGGCGCGGAGGCATTGCGAAACAAACCGTCGACCGGCGCCGCGCCGCGATAAAACGCCGTCAGCGCCGCAAGCACGATCAACAGTACGATCGCGATCCACGCGATCCACAGGGGTCTGTTCTTCCAAAGCTTTCGCATAGCTGCCTCCGATATACCTATACAGATACAGTATATCACAGCTTTGCCTGCAGGATGGTGAACTTTCGGTTAATTCGTATCAATCCGACAAAATCTTCCAGCACGCAAGCGTCAGCGAGAGCAGGGCAATGATCACAAAGACCCACCACGGCACGCAGTAAAACAGCAGCGCCAGCACCGCCGCCGAGCACGCAACGAGCAGAAGGCGCTTCGCCTTTCGTTTTCGTTCACAGGTCAAACGCATCCGACACGATCCTCCTTTGTTCTATCATACGCGCCGCATCAAAAAACCGTGACGGAACCGAAAAGCAGCATCCGGAATAGCATAAAACAGTTACACAAAAGGAGATCGGTGCATATGCAATCCGAACTGTTGACATTATCCGGCGTTTCGCTCGCGTATCAGACGGTCGCAGGCGAAACCGCTGCCATACAAGACCTGAACCTTGCCGTGCACGACGGCGAGTTTCTTGCCGTCGTCGGACCGTCCGGCTGCGGAAAGACAAGCGTTCTCTCTCTGATCATGGGACTGATCCCGCAAAGCGCGGGCACGATCACGCGGCATAAACCGGACCTGCGCATGGGCTATATGCTGCAGCGCGACTGCCTGCTGGATCACCGGAGCGTGGAAAAGAATGTCCTTTTGGGGCTGGAGGTGCAGCATCGGCTGAACCCGCAAAGCTATGAACGCGCGATGCGGCTGCTCGACACCTACGGGCTTTCGGAATTCCGTTCCCATAAGCCGCATCAGCTGTCCGGCGGCATGCGGCAGAAGGTCGCGCTGATCCGCACGCTTGCGCTTGAACCGGACCTGCTGCTTTTGGATGAACCGTTTTCCGCGCTCGACTATCAGACGCGGCTGAATCTCTCGGATGAGGTCTATCGCATCATCCGGAAAGAGCACAAGAGCGCGATCCTCGTCACGCACGACATCTCGGAAGCCGTGTCGATGGCGGACCGTGTCGCGGTATTTTCCGCGCGTCCCGCAGCATTGAAGGCGGAGATCGCCGTCGATTACCCGGCGGCGCTTACGCCGCTTGAGCGGCGCAGAGATGCGTCGTTTCGCGAATACTTTGATCGGATCTGGAAGGAACTGCAGTCATGAAAAGAATGAACCCCGCTTCCGACGCGCACGCCGCGTATCTCAAATCGCTTCGTCGTGACGCGCGCCGCATCCGCCTTGCGCAGATCGGCGTTTTGCTGTTTTTGCTTCTGATCTGGGAGCTCGGCGCGGACCTTCGCTGGTTCGACCCGTTTATCCTTTCCTCGCCCTCGCGCGTGATCGCAACGATCGCGCGGCTGTATGCGGACGGTTCCCTGTGGGTGCACATCGGAACGACGCTCTTTGAGACCGTGCTCGGGTTCCTTCTGGGCACCGTGCTCGGCGCGCTCGCCGCCGTGCTTCTTTGGTGGCTTCCGAAGCTGAACCGCATCCTGGATCCGTATCTTGTCGTTCTGAACGCGCTGCCCAAGATTGCGCTCGGTCCCGTCCTGATTGTATGGATCGGCGCAGGCACGGCGTCGATCGTCGTCATGGGCGTGCTCGTGTCTCTCGTGGTCACAACGGTCACGGTGCTGAATGGGTTTCTGACCGCGACGGACGAAAAACAGCTTCTGATGCGCACACTCGGCGCAACGAAGCTGCAGATCTTTACGAAAGTTGTTTTGCCCGCGGGCGTACCGGATCTGATCTCGGCGCTGAAGATCTCCGTCGGCATGAGCTGGGTCGGCGTGATCGTCGGCGAATACCTTGTATCCAAGGCGGGGCTCGGGTATCTGATCGTTTACGGCGGGCAGGTGTTCAAGCTCGACCTTGTGATGGCGTCGGTCGCGATCCTGTGCGTGCTTGCCGCGCTGATGTATTACGCGGTGGCGTTTCTCGAAGCGCGCGTGCGTCAATGACGCGGCTCAATCGTCTTTCCGTTTCGCTTCGGTCTTTTTTTCGCTTTGGGAACGCCGGATCCAAATTCTGCTGAAGACATATCCCGCGATCCCCGCGAGCACGGCTGATATGCCGACAATCGCGGCGAACCGGTACAACGGGTTCGGATCGAACGGATCCCCCGTCCGCGCCTGCACGGGCGTCTCACCCTGCGCCGTCGCGTGCGGCACAGACGCTGCGGGCGATTCCGTGCGGTCCGGCACCGCCGTCGGCTCTGGCACGGGCGCTTCGGTCGGTTCCGGCGTCGGCGGTACAAAACCGGACAGCAGCGTTTCATCGATCCCGTCGAAGACGTCTGTTCCGACCGGAACGATGCCCTCCGCCATGCCGAACCGGTTGAACGCGTATTTCTTGTTGTCACGTGTCACGCGAAAATGGTATTTCTGCTGCGACGCATGCTTTTTGAACGCCGCCTTTGCGACTTCGAACGCGTCCTTCCCGTCGAATGCGTCGAGCGGCTCGTGCGCCTCGATCCACAGCGGATTCTCTTTGTACAGATGCAGAAACAGCTTCTGTACCTGCCATACACCGTACGTTCCGACCGATTCCGGATCGTAGTCCGGATCCGCGGCAAGCGCGAACGCCTTGCGTGCCGCCTTTGCAACGAGCTTATGCTGCCAATGTCCGTACTCGCCCTTCAGATCCTGCGAAAACACCACGAGCGGGCGCATGCTCCTGTATGCGCGCACGATGTTCAACAGCAGTACATCCTCGGAAAAGACCTGCTTTTGCTGCTTGGTCGGATACCGCCCGATATCCGGCATGCCGAAGAACACGGGACGGATCTTCAGCCCCATCGCCCATGCGCCGTTCTGCGCTTCGCTGACGCGCTCGCGTGTGCTCGCTGTGACGTAGATCACCGTGCCGGTGTACCCCTGCTGTTCGCCGAAGGTCGGGATCACGCTGCCGAGATACAGCACGTCGTCGTCCGGATGCGCGGCAATCAAAAGATAGTCGAGATGATCCGGCACGTCCTGCCATGCATGGAACGGGTCCGGAAGCTCTCCCTCACCGTACACCGCGAGCGTCAGAAGCCGCATGTGCTCCTCTCCCGCCTGCACGGTCGCTGTGTGCGCATCCGGCAGAAGCGGTGTGACCGTTTCGTAATATGCCGGCAGCGTTTCTTCCGAAAGCATCGTGCCGTTCGCATCGTATTGGAGCACACGGACGCCGTCCGGCACCGTCTGCCATTGCAGGCACAGTCGCGCGCCGTCCGGAAGGTCCTCCCACGTCATCGAGAACGCGCTCTGCGGCGGGAAGACCCGGTAGTTTTTCGGATCTTTCAACAGGATATAGCCGGCGTCGCGGTCGGTTCCGAAGTCGAATATGCAGCGGTCCGTCAGGTTTTCCGCAGCAGCAGAATCGGCCGCTGTCGGAACGACCGACAGCGACAGAAGCGCAGCGATGCAGAAAAACAGAGCGAAGAACCGTTTCATACCGGTATTATAACACGACTGCATTCGGCAGAAAAGACCGGGAAACAAAAAAGCCCCGCTGACCGCGGGGCGTTTCCCGTTATTTCTTTTTGCTGTACGGCGTGTCCGGAAGCGGGAGTTTGGTGCGGAAGATGCCGTCACGGTTATAGTACGCGTTCTGCACCGCAGGCGCGGTCGGGATCGTGCAGATCTCGCCGATGCCCTTCGCGCCGCACGCAAGCCCGTCCCTGGTCGCCTTTTCGACAAGGATCGCGTCGACCGGCGGTGTTTTGTCCGCGCGGAACAGTCCGAGCGTGCCGTATTTTGCGGTGGGTCTGCCGTCTTTCAGCGGGAAATCCTCGGTCAGCGCATAGCCGAGTCCCATCACGACGCCGCCCTCGATCTGTCCTTCGGCAGCGCGCGGATTGACCGCCACGCCGAGATCGTGAATCGCCGTGACGCGCTTGAGCGTTCCGTCGTCGTTCAGCTCGACCACGTGCGTCGCATAGCCGTATGCGATATGCGAGACCGGGTTCGGTTTGTCGCTTCCGAGCTTATCCGTGACGCCGGTATATTCGCCGAGAAACGATCTGCCTTCAAGCGCTTCCCACGAGCCCTCTTTTTCGAGCGCTTCTTTGACCTGCTTTGCCGCGCGCACGACCGCTTCGCCGGTGAACAGCGTCTGCCTCGACGCGGTGGTGTTGCCCGCGTCCGGCGCAAGCGCGGT
>ONMC01000026.1 GCA_900318745.1 uncultured Eubacteriales bacterium | reverse complement strand
GTGTGGGCGCTGACCGGCGTCTGGCACGGCAGCAACCTGACCTTCCTCGTATGGGGTCTTCTGAACGGCGCGATCATTCTGATCTCCGAGGAGCTGAAGCCTCTGTACGCGCGCTTTCATGCGCGCTTTCCGCGAGGCACCGAAAGCGCGTTCTATCGCGGCTTTACGGTGATCCGCACGGTCCTGCTGCTGTCGAGCCTGCGCATTCTGGACTGCTACGGCACGGTCCGGGAAGCGTTCTCGGCGTTCTTCTCGATGTTCACGACGTGGAATCCGGGCGCGGTGGTTTCGGGCGTTCGCTCGCTCGGGCTGACGGGAACGGATTATCTGATCGCATCGCTCGGCGTGATCGCGATGTTCGCGCTGTCGATGGTGCAGCGGAAGGGACCGATCCGCGCGCGCATCCGAAAACGCGGCACGGTCTTTGCCGTGTCGGCGCTGCTGGTGCTGATCTTTACGATCCTGCTCTTCGGGCGGTACGGATTCGGATTCGACGCCGCACAGTTTATCTACAACAGGTTCTGATATGAAACGAAAGCTTTTGACCGCCGGCGGCGTGCTGCTCGCCTGCATCGTGTTTTTCGGCGTCCTCGCCGCCGCGTCGCGCCTGGTCGCGCCGAAGTATCATGATGCGCTCATCGAGGGGCACCTGACCGGGGAATACTACGGGGAACCGTCGCCGCACGACGTGCTGTTTGTCGGCGACTGCGAGGTGTTCGAGCATTTTTCGCCGGTCGTTCTGTGGAACGAGTACGGCATCACTTCGTTCATCCGCGGCGGCGCGCAGCAGCTCGTCTGGCATTCGTATTATCTTCTGGAGGACGCGCTGAAGACCGAAACGCCGAAGGTCGTCGTGTACAACGTGCTTGCGCTGAAATACGGCGAGCCGCAGTCGGAAGCGTATAATCGGCTGAATCTCGACGGCATGCGCTGGGGAACCGCCAAAATCGGCGCGATCCGGGCGGGCATGACGGACGGCGAGGATTTTATGAGCTACGTGTTCCCGCTGCTGCGTTATCACGACCGCTTCGACAAGCTGACGCAAGAGGATGTGCGGTACTGGTTCAAAGACGGCGGACCGGTCTCCTTCAAGGGATACGTGATGCATGCGGGCGTGAATCCCGCAACCGAGGTGCCGTCCGATCCGCATGAGACGCAGCTTCCCGAAAGCAGCATGGCGTGGCTCGAAAAAATGGCGGCGCTGTGCGAGGAAAAGGGGATATCGCTGGTGCTGATCAAGTCGCCGTCGATCTATCCGCAGTGGTATCCGGAATGGGACGCACAGATCGAAGCGTTTGCAAAATCGCACGGTCTGCGCTATGATAATATGATCGAGAAAAGCGATGCGATCGGCATCGATCTCAATACCGACACCTACGATCAGGGACAGCATCTCAACGTGTACGGCGCGGAAAAGCTGAGCGTATGGTTCGGGCGGGAGCTTCAGACGCAGTACGATCTTCCGGACCGCCGCAGCGATGCGGCGCTGGCGGAAGAGTACGCAAAGCTCTCGGACCGCTATGAAGCGGAAAAACAACGATTGATCACGGAGGATAACTGATATGAAAAAGATTGCGATCCTGCTGCTTGCTGCGGCGCTCCTGTTCGGCTGTGCCGCAAAGGACGATCCGAACGCGGTGTTCGTCGATCCGAACGCGATCCAAGGCGGCGGTTACGGCGAGCTGTATTTTGAAGCGGACGGCGTGCGCTTCGGCATGTTCGACGAGGCGAAGCCTGTGCTCGAAGCGCTTCCGGCGTATCGCTCCACCTTTACCGAAGAGTCCTGTGCGTTCGACAGCGCGGACGTCAGCTACTTCTTCTCGGGATACCGCATCATGACGAACGAGATCGACGGCGTGGAGCGCATCACGGCGATCGTCTGCACGGACGATACGGTCAGAACGCCGCAGGGACTGTACATCGGCATGCCGGAGGCGGACGCCGCGGCGGCGTTTCCGCTGCTTCAACAGAACGATTGGAACCTTGTCGACGGCACGGCGCTGCTGTCCGTGACCGTACAGGACGGATCGATCGTTTCGATCGTCTATTCGCCCTCGAACGCGGAGGACTGACGTGAAAAAACTGGTTTTGATTTTGCCTGCGATGCTGCTGCTCGCATGCGCGTTCGGTCAGGAGCCGACCGAACCGGTCGTTATGGAAACGCCCGCTGCGGCGGAAACGGAAGAGATCGTTGCCGCGGTGACGATGCCTCCGGCGACGCCGATTCCGACGCCGGAACCGACGCCCACGCCGAGTCCGACCCCCACACCGTCGCCGACGCCGACGCCGAGCCCGAGCCCGACGCCTTCCGGTCTGTGCGGCGGACGGTATCCGGACCGGTTCACCGAAACGCCGGTGCTCACGGAAACGAGTTATTCGGACGACGAGCTTTCGATCACGATCACGCGGTACGAGGACAACCGCGAGATCTGCCGTCAGGATGCGGTCTATTACGTCGCGGACGTGTGCGTGCAGGACCTCCATCGCTGGCTGACTGCCGCCGCAGGGAACAATTTCAAGTCCAACAAGATCGGCAAGGTGAGCGATATGGCGAAGGAGCATGACGCGCTGTTCGCGCTTTCGGGCGATTACTTCAACTATCAGTCGAAGGGGATCATCGTCCGCAACGGCGAGCTGTACCGCGAAAAGTACGACAAGCGGCGCGATCTTTGCGTGCTGTATCCGGACGGCGTCATGAAGACGTTCGAGGCCGGCAGCTATACGGCGGAGGAGATCATCGCGGCGGAGCCGTGGCAGACGTGGCAGTTCGGTCCCGCGCTGCTCGATGAGAACGGAGCGGCGAAGGACGAGTTCAATTCGTCGCTGACGGGTCAGAACCCGCGCTGTGCGATCGGCTACTTCGAGCCGGGGCATTACTGCTTCGTCACGGTCGACGGGCGGCAGGAAAACTACTCGTACGGCGCAACGCTTCAGGAGCTTTCGCGCATCATGGAAAAGCTCGGCTGCACGGCGGCGTACAATCTGGACGGCGGTCAGTCCGCGCAGATGTATTTCAACGGCGCGTTCCAGAACCGCACGCACGGCACACGCCAGATCGGCGACATCATTTACTTCCGGGCAAAGCCGGAATAAGGGCAGCAAAAAACCGCACGGATGCAGATCCGTGCGGGTTTTTCTTTGGCTTAAACGTGCGGGACTTCGATCGGGATCGGCGCGGGATCCGCCTTTGCCGCCGCGAGGAAGTTGTCGACCGGCTCAAGACGGAACGTCAGGTTCGGTACCGCAAAGTGCATCGGCACGACGGTCTTCGGCGCAATGCGCTTCGTGATCTCCCATGCGGTTTTTCCGTCGACCGTAAAGACGCCGCCGACCGGGATCATCAATACGTCCGCGCCTTTGAGCGCTTCGATCGTCGCGTCGTCCGGTATATGCCCGAGATCGCCGCAGTGCACGAATCGCTGACCGTCCGCTTCGATCAGATAGATCGTGTTCGGACCGCGCTTTGCGCCGCGCTGTTCGTCGTGGAACGCCGCAAAGCCCGTGATGCGAAAGCCCGCGATCGTTTCGGGATCCGTCGTTTCCTTGATGACGGGCGTGCCGCCGATGCGCTCCGTTGCGCAGTGGTCGAAATGCCGGTGTGACAGCGTGATCACATCCGCCTCAACGTGCGGCAGATCGAAGCCGCTGCCCGCGTCCACGGGGTCGGTGACGAGCTTCGCGCCCGCGTTCGTTTCCAGCAAAAAGGTCGAGTGTCCGAGATAAGTCCGTTTCATGGTCTGTCCCTCCGTTCCCATAATAAAATCTTTGCAAACCGCGCCATGCGCTGTTCAACCTGCACGCGCGCCGTTCCGTCGAGGCGTCTCGGCGCTTCCGAAAACAGCCGCTCGCCGTCCGGAAGGTCGAACAACGCGGCAAAGAAACCGTGCAGCACGAAAGGATCGTCCGGTACGGGCGCATCGTCATGCCTTGCGATCATCCAGAGCCGCCGCGACATATAATCGTCGCCCGGTTCTTCGGCGTCCGGCAGACGCGACGCATACGCGTCGACGGCGTCCGTCCGGAAGAAAAAGAGCAGCCAGCCGTGCTCCGCTTTGACGGAATCGAGAAGCGGTACGCCGTACAGCGTGCATTCGTGCGCATGCGCGTTGAGCATCTGCGCCGTACCGGCGGCGTCTTCGCGCAAAAATGCGCTCGAAGCAAGGTGCGCCTTCTTCGAGGGCTTCAGTGCAACGCATACGCCGGTCAGCCGTTCGACAAAATCGCGCAGCGTCCGTTCGATCGCAAATCTTAACGGTTCCATGCTCCTATCGTATCGTTATTTGCCGCAAAAGTCAATCGCTTTGCGGCGGTTTTCTGTCTGCGATGTATGAACCGCAGCTCTTTTGGGCAACACTCTTGATGAGGTGAAAACGAATGCGTAAAAGAATGCTGCTTTCCTTGATTCTGCTTGCCGTCGCGGCCGTCGGTCTGCTCAGGACCGCGCCTGCGGTGCGAACCGTTGCATCGCACGACGGCATTCTGCGGCTCCATGTGATCGCTGACAGCGACAGCGACGAGGATCAGAGCGCAAAGCTTGCAGTGCGCGACGCGATCCTGCCGCTGTTTGAACGTGCCGGATCGTATGAGGACGCGCGCGCATACCTTCTTGCGCACGGCAAAGAACTGCAGTCGACCGCCGAAGCGGTGCTGCGTGCGCGCGGGCTCGATTACGGCGTACAGCTTTCGCTCGGCACGGAGACGTTTCCGGACCGCGTATACGGCGATCTTGCGTTTCCGGCAGGCGAGTACGACGCGCTGTGCGTGCGGCTCGGCAGAGCCGAAGGACACAACTGGTGGTGCGTGCTGTTTCCGCCGCTGTGCATCGTCAGCGAGACCGGCGAACCGGTCGATCTCGAAACCGTCGAGCTCGAAAGCAAGGTCTGGACGTTTCTGAAATCGCTCGCGGGGGACGGCCGATGAAGAGGCTGATCCGAACGAGAAAGCGCGCGCTGCTGGCGGCGCTGATCCTCATGTTTTCGCTGCTGCCCGTGCTCAGCGCGGAGGCCGCGCTGAAACGCGGTTCGGAGGGCGACGACGTCGCCGCGGTGCAGCGGCGCCTGAAGCAGTGGGGATACTATGACGGCGCGATCGACGGCAAGTTCGGTCCCGCGACCGAGCAGGCGGTCAGACGGTTTCAGCAAAAGAACGGTCTGACGGTGGACGGCATCATCGGCGAAAAGACCGCCGCGGCGATCGGCGTATCGCTGTCGCAGTCCGGCTCATCGGGCAGCACGGGCGCGTCGGGCGACGTGTATCTGCTTGCGCAGTGCATCTACGGCGAAGCGCGCGGCGAGCCGTATAAAGGGCAGGTCGCGGTCGGCGCGGTGGTGCTGAACCGCGTCAGAAGCAGCTCGTTTCCCAATTCGATCGCGGGCGTGATCTATCAGCGCGGCGCGTTTACGGCGGTTTCGGACGGACAGATCAACCTTGCGCCGGACGATACCGCGTTGAAGGCCGCGAAGGATGCGATGAACGGATGGGATCCGACCGGAGGCTGTTTGTTCTACTACAATCCCGCCACAGCGACCAGTGCATGGATCCGCTCGCGCCCGGTGGCGCTGCGGATCGGCGAGCACGTTTTTTGTAAATGATATGAGACTGCCGAAGAAAATCTGGTTGTTCGGTCTGCCCGCGGTGCTGTTGATCGGCTTCGCGGTGCTCGGCGTTTCGTTTCTGAAACAGCGCGAAACGATCGTGCAGCAGCAGCGCATGATCGAGGCGCAGACCGAAAGCGCGTACCGCGCGCTGTCCGACGATCTTTACGATCTGAACGTCGCCCTGTCCAAGACGGAGGCGGCGTCGACGCCCGCACGACTTTCCAAATCCTTCGCCGAGGTGCGCAGACTCAGCTCCGGCGCGGTGCGCGCGCTGTCGCTGCTGCCCGCTTCATACGGAGATCATTCGGGGCTGATGCAGTTTCTGACGCGCACCGGCGACTATGCCGAAACGCTGATGGACCGCGTGCTGAACGGACAAATGCTGACCGGGGAGCAGATCGATTCGCTGTCCGACCTGCGCGCCTGCTGTTCGGACCTGTCCGAACGGTACGACGGTTCCGTGCAGGACGGCGCGTTTTCGGCGCTCCCGCAGGACGACGGGTCGTTTTACGGCGGCGAAACGAACGAGGAAAACCTTGCGCAGTATCCGTCGCTGCTGTACGACGGTCCGTTTTCCGAAAGCAGCGAGCAGGCAGAGCCGCAGGGACTCTCGGGGGAGAGGATCGACGAGACCGAGGCGCTGCGCGTTGCCCGGGAATGGTTTCCCGATCGTGCGCTGCACTTCGACGGGCGCACGGAGGGCACGATCGCGACCTATGATTTTTCCGCAAACGACGGCGGCGAGCTGTGCGTTTCGATCACCGAACAGGGCGGCACGCTGTACTACTTCATGGCGGAACCGTCCGGAACGAACGACGCGCCGCCGAGCGACGACGAAAGCGCGCGCATGCACGGGATCGCCGGTGCATATCTTACGGCGCACGGGTTCGGCACGATGGAGCCGTCTTACGCGCAGTATTATGCCGGCACGGTCGTGCTGAACTATGCGGCGATTCAGGACGGCGTGATCCTCTACGCCGATCTGGTCAAGGTCTATGTGGACCGCGACGCGCAGACCGTCATCGGGCTCGACGCGTCGAACTACCGCTTCCATCACCGCCCGCGCGAACTCAATACGCCGACGCTTTCCGAACAGGATGCGAGAGACCGCATCTCGGACGCGCTTTCGATTGAACAGGTTTCGCTGGCGCTGATCCCGAAGTGCAACACGCGCGAGGTACTCTGCTACGAGTGCAAATGCAAGCGGGACGAGACCTTTTTCATCGTGTACATCAATGCGCAGAACGGCGCCGAGGAGGAGATCTTCGAGGTCGTCAACAGCGACGAAGGCGATCTGGTGGTATAAGGGCGCAAGCGCCCGCAGCAACAAAAAACCCTGCGTTCGCAGGGCTTTTGTTCGTTCTATGCGTCATTTCTGATACCGCGTTTCGGGGCGGTAATGCTCGAAGATGCGGCAGTCGTACCGCTTTTTCAGCGTCTCGTGATCGGAATCCGGACGTTCGGTCCAGTATACGTGCATCGCGCCGGTGCACTTGCCTAAAAACCAGCAAAGCGGCCGCGGACCTCTGCCGTAGGCGATGAACTGCGGGTGCGTCAGGAAATTGCAGCAGAGCGTGTGCATCAGCGCCGCCTGCCAGAGCTTTTTGCCGCTCCTGCGCCAATGCCCGAACGATTCGGTCAGCTGACCGCGCATGATGTCCGGCGCGTTTTGATAGAACCAGCGCACGATGTGCGGATCGAAGCTCTCCACGCAGTACGGACCCTTGCAGGTGCGAAGGATCGCAAGCGTCTTTTCGCAAAGTTCCCTGTAGTTCGGCGTCGATTTCAGTTCGACGATCGTCGGCGATTTCCGATCGAGCACCGCCATGACGTCGGTAAACAGGGGCATGCGGTGATCGGTTCCTTTGAGCGGCATCGCCTGCAGCTCTTCGAGCGTAAAGCTGTCCACGCGTCCCTTTTTTGTCGTCATGCGGTCGACCGTATCGTCGTGAAAGACCACGACCGCGCCGTCCGAACTCAACTGCACGTCGAGCTCCACGCCATAGCCGGCGGCTGCCGCGCGGCGGAACGCCTCCAAAGAGTTCTCCGGGACCGACTGGTCCTTTTCATATAACCCCCGATGCGCGGCCATCAGACCCGAAAAAGGTGCTTTCTGCGCCGCGCCCGCTTTTCTCGGTGCGATCAGAAACCCGTATAAACATACAAGAATCACGACGATTGCTGCACAAATTCCGAAAACCATGTTCATTCCTCCGCATATTTAGAAAATATAAGATAATCCCCTATTGAGATTATACATCATTTTCGCTATAATGAAAAGGTAGAAATTCAACGCCGTTTTTTCGGTCGGAGGGTCCTATGAAACTGAACTATAAGCGCACGATCTGCGTCGGTTTTGCTTTCTTTCTCATCTGCGCGTTCTGGCAGGCATACGACAATATCATCCCCAAGATCCTGACCGATAAGTTCGGCATGGCGCAGGGCTGGTCGGGCGTCGTTATGGCACTCGATAACGTGCTCGCGCTGTTCATGCTGCCGATCTTCGGCGCGCTGTCCGATAAGTGCAAGTCGCGCTTCGGTAAGCGCACGCCGTACATCGTGATCGGCACGATCATTGCGGTCGCCGCATTCGTGGGCCTGTCGTTCATCGACAACGCACAGCTCGCAAAGATCGGCGATGCGGCGGAGATGTCCGAAGCGGGCGTTCATGCCGTTTATGCCGAACCCGGGATCGCAAGCGCTTCGCTGAAGACACATGAGGGCGAGGAATACGTGCTTTCCGAGAAGTATTCCGAAGCGCAGATGACCGAAATCGCAAAGAGCGCCGCGCAGGGCGACAAGGATGCATCCGCCGAGTGGGATTCCTATTTCGTGCCCGCACGTCAGGCGTATGCCGCAAAGACCACGGCGCAGAACCGCATGATCCTCGTGCTGTTCATGGCGGTGCTGCTCGTCACGCTCGTTTCGATGAGCATCTTCCGTTCGCCGGCGGTCGCGCTGATGCCGGACGTCACGATCAAACCGCTGCGCTCGAAGGCGAACGCCGTGATCAACCTGATGGGAACCTTCGGCGGGATCCTGGTGTTGGCGCTCGGTATCGTGTTCGGCACGGGCAAGACGCAAAAGGCGATGATGAACTATATCCTGTTCTTCACGGTGATCGCTGCGGTCATGGTGCTGGCGCTGGTCATCTTCCTGCTCACGGTCAAGGAGCCCAGGTTCGTCCGTGAAATGGAAGAGGAAAGCAAGCGCTACGGCATCGACGACGCCGAGGAGGACGACGGGTCCGGTTCGAGAAAGCTCACCAAGGGCGAGCTCGCCTCCCTTTTGCTGATCCTTGCGTCCGTCGTGCTCTGGTTCTTCGGCTACAATGCCGTGACCAGCAAGTATTCCGTGTATGCGGGAAAGGTTCTGAACCTCGATTATAACACCACGCTGATCATCGCGCAGGCGGCGGCGATCATCTCCTACCTGCCGGTCGGCTTCATCTCCTCGAAGATCGGACGCAAAAAGACGATCCTTGCGGGCGTCATCATGCTCGCGATCGCATTCGGCGTCGCGTCGTTCCTCCGCGAAGGAAGTCCCGCCATGCTGATGAACGCGATGTTCGCGCTTGCCGGCGTCGGCTGGGCGACGATCAACGTCAATTCCTTCCCGATGGTCGTGGAGCTTGCAAAGGGCGGCAACATCGGCAAGTATACCGGTTATTATTACACCGCGTCGATGGCGGCGCAGGTGCTGACGCCGATCCTCTCCGGATTCCTGATGGATTCGCTCGGACTGAAGATCCTCTTCCCGTATGCGACGGCGTTCGTCATCCTGGCATTCGTCACGATGCTGTTTGTCAAGCACGGCGACAACAAGCCCGAAATGAAAAAAGGACTTGAGGCGCTTGACGTCGACGACTGATAAAAAGGGACAGCTGCGGCTGTCCCTTTTATATATCATATAATGAAATCCGTTTGACGGAAGAAAAAAGAAAGGCGGAATGAAACATGGATCCAGTATTGCTTTCCGGCAATGAAGCGATCGCACGGGGCGCATACGAAGCGGGCGTCAAGGTCTGCTCGGCGTATCCCGGCACCCCCAGCACGGAGATTTTTGAAAATCTCCCGCAGTATAAGGACGCCGTGTACTGCGAATGGGCGCCGAACGAGAAAGTCGCGGTCGAGGTCGCGTACGGCGCGTCGATCGCGGGCGTGCGTTCCCTCTCTGCAATGAAACACGTCGGCGTCAACGTGGCGGCGGACCCGCTGTTCACGGCGGCGTACAACGGCGTATGCGGCGGCTTCGTCATCGTTTCGGCGGACGATCCCTCCATGCACTCCTCGCAGAACGAGCAGGACAACCGTCACTATGCGCGCGCGGCGAAGATCGGCATGGTCGAACCTTCCGATTCGCAGGAATGCCTCGACTTTCTGAAGGAAGCGTATGCGATCTCCGAGCAGTTCGATATGCCGGTGCTGTATCGCATCACGACGCGCGTCGCGCACTCCAAGTCGCTCGTCACGTTCGGCGCGCGCGAGGAGCGCGAAGTTCCCGCGTACAAGCGCAACATGAAGTACGTCTCGAGCCCGGCAAACGCGTACGTCAACCATGCGAAGGTCGAGAAGAACCTCAAGGCGCTCGAAGCGTATGCGAACACCTCGAAGCTCAACAAAGAGGAGATCAACGGCAGCGAGATCGGCGTCATCACCGCATCGATCGCGTATCAGTACGCAAAGGACGCGTTCCCGGAGGGCACGTCGTTCTTAAAGCTCGGTCTCACCAATCCGCTTCCGATGGAGCTCATCAAATCCTTCGCAAAGAAGGTCAAAAAGCTCTACGTCGTCGAGGAGCTCGATCCGTTCATGGAGGAGCAGATCAAGGCGGCGGGCATCGAATGCATCGGTAAGGAACTGATCGGAAACCTCTATGAACTCAATCCGCAGCTTCTGAAGGAGCGTCTGTTCGGCGTAAAGCCCGACACGGTCGACGTCGGCGTTACGGCCGTTTCCCGTCCGCCGGCACTGTGCCCGGGCTGCCCGCACCGCGGCTTCTTCTACACGATCGGCCGTCACAAGAACTACGTCGTGGCAGGCGACATCGGCTGCTACACGCTCGGCTTTGCGCCGCCTCTCAACGCGCTGGATTCGGTCGTCTGCATGGGCGGCGGCTTCACGGTCGCAATGGGCATGGCAAAGGCGTTCGAAGCGTCCGGTCAGACCGACAAGAAGGTCTTCGGCGTGGTCGGCGACTCCACGTTCTTCCACTCCGGCATGACCGGCGCGGCGGAGATCATCTACAACAAGGGCAACGTCATCCCCGTTGTGCTCGACAACTCCATCACCGGCATGACCGGTCATCAGGACAACCCGGGCAGCGGCTTCACGCTCGAAGGCGAGATCGCGGAAAAGCTGAAGATCGAGGATATCCTTGCCTCCTACGGCTTCAAGAACATCATCATCGTCGATCCGCAGGATCTCAAAGCAATGGAAGCGGCGGTTGAAAACGCGGCGAATTCCGAGGTCCCGGCGGCGATCATCACGCGCCGTCCGTGCCTGCTGATCAAGCGCATCAAGCACGACATCGGCAAGTGCGAGGTCGACACGTCGAAGTGCATCGGCTGCAAGAAGTGCCTCTCCGTGGGCTGTCCCTCGGTCATGGTCGAGAACAAGAAGGCGAAGATCGACGTCACCACCTGCGTCGGCTGCACGGTCTGCGCGCAGGTCTGCCCGATGGGCGCGATCACCCGAAAGGAGAACTGAGCAATGGAAAACAAGAGTGCTTTATTGGTAGGCGTCGGCGGTCAGGGCGCGATCCTCACCGCGAAGGTGCTTGTCACGGGTCTGATGCGTGCGGGCTATGACGTCAAGATGAGCGAGGTCCACGGCATGTCGCAGCGCGGCGGCAGCGTTTCGACGCAGGTGCACTGGGGGAAGAAGGTTTATTCTCCGGTCATCGGCGACGGCGCGGCGGACATCATCGTTGCGTTTGAAAAAATGGAAGCGGTCCGCTATGCGAACTATCTGAAGCCCGACGGCGTGGCGATCATCAACGATTACGAAATGGCGTCTTCGACGATCGCGGCGGGTTACGTCAAGTATCCCGAGGGCTGCCTCGAGGCGATGCAGAACCACTTCAAGGTCTATCCGCTCAATGCGGAAAAGATCGCGGCGGAGCTCGGCAATGTCAAGTGTGCAAACATCGTGCTGTTCGGCAGCATGGTCAAGGCGCTCGGCATGACGGACATCGATTGGGACACGGTCATTTCGGACGTCGTTCCGGCGAAGTTCCGCGAGCTGAATCTGAAAGCGTACCACGCGGGTTTTGACGCGGTATAAGCTATGAAGGTACTGGTCATCAACCCGGGCGCAACGTCCACCAAGATCGCGGTCTTTGACGAAGAAACCGAACTGTTCCGGATCTCCATCGACCACACCGCGCAGGAGCTGATCGGGTTCGAACACGTCGCGGATCAGATGCCTTATCGAAAGGAACTGATCTTAAAAGCGCTTGCGGAAAAGAACTTCGATCTCACCACGCTCGATGCGGTCTGCGGCAGAGGCGGTCTGTTCCGCCACATCCCGTCCGGCACGTACGGCGTCAACGACCGCGCGATCGCGGACATTCTGCATCCGTTCTACGGCGAGCATGCGGCAAACCTCGGCGCGTATATCGCGCGCGAGATCGCGGATCCTCTGGGCATTCCGTCGTTCTTTGTCGATCCCGTGTGCGTTGACGAGCTGTGCGATCTGGCGCGCGTTTCGGGGCTCAAGGGCATGGAGCGCGAAAGCTTCTTCCATGCGCTGAACCAGAAATCCGTGGCAAGGAAAGCGGCAAAGCAGCTCGGAAAGCCGTACGAGGAGCTGAACCTGATCGTGCTGCATCTCGGCGGCGGCGTGTCGGTTGCGGCACACGAAAAAGGACTCGTCGTCGATAACTTCAACGTCAAGGACGACGGCGCGATGGGACTCGACCGTCCCGGCGCGCTGCCGGTCAACGCGGTCGTCAACCTCTGCTTCTCGGGCAAGACCAAAAAGGAGATCAAAAAGCTGATCAGCGGCGAGGCGGGCGTGTATTCCTACCTCGGCACGAAGGACTTCCGCGAGATCGAGCGCCGCGCGATGAGCGGCGAGGATCCGGAAGCGACGAAGATCTTCAAGGCGCTGGCGTATCAGCTTGCAAAGGATGCGGGCGCGATGGCGGCGGTCATGAAGTTCAAGGTCGACGCGATCGTGTATACCGGCGGCATGGCGTACAGCAAACCGTTCTGCGACGAGCTGGATTCGTATCTTGCTCCGCTCGCGCCGGTGCTGCGCTTCCCCGGGGAAGAAGAAATGAAGAGCCTGGCCGAAGGCGCGCTCCGCGCGCTGCACGGCGGCGAATGCAAAACATATCTGGGAGACGGAAAATGAGAACGATTCAGGAAATCATCCAAACGGCGGAGGGCTTCGCGTCCGGTCGGATCGCGGTTGCCGCCGCGCACGACGCGGATGTATTGAAGGCGGTCGTCGAGGCGAAGCGGAGAAAGATCGCGGAGCCGATCCTTGTCGGTCATGCGGACGAGATCAAGGCGATCCTGAAGGAGATCGGAGAGGATCCGAACGAATACGAGATCATCGGCGCGGATACCGATGTGGAATGTGCGGAGCGTGCGGTCGCATGCGTATCCGAGGGCAAGGCGAACTTCCTCATGAAGGGACTTTTAAACACGCCCGACATCATGCGCGCGGTGCTGAAGCCCGAAGCGGGGCTCAGAACCGGCAAGCTCATCAGCCACGTCATGATGTACGAACCGAAGGGACACCGCATGATGGGGCTGACCGACGGCGGCATGAACACGTTCCCGGACCTCGAAAAGAAGACCGAGATCCTCGAAAACGCGGCGAAGGTGTTCAAAGCGCTCGGCTACGATGAGATCAATGCCGCATGCGTCTGCGGCGCAGAGGTCGTGAACCCCAAGATCCAATCCACGGTCGACGCAAAAACGCTGTCCGAGATGACGGACCGCTGGGCGCCGTATCACATGAACGTGTATGGTCCGGTGGGGCTTGACCTGGCGGTTTCGGAAGCGGCCTGCAGGCATAAGCATTACGAAGCGAAAGGCGCAGGTCAGGCGGATATCCTGCTCGTTCCGTCCTATGAAACAGGCAACGGCATCGGCAAAGCGATGTCGATCTTCGGCGGCGCGATGAACGCGGGCATCGTCGTCGGGGCAAAGGTCCCGATCGTGCTGGTCTCGCGCGCCGACAGCGCACAGGTCAAACTGGCGTCCGTCGCGCTCGGCGCGGTGGTCGCACGCGGCATGGAATGGTAAAACAGGGAGGTAGGAACATGTTAGTCAATGAAATGGTTCAACTCGGTGCAAAGCGCGCCTATATCCGCGAGCTGTTTGAATACGGACTGCGGAAGAAGGCAGAGATCGGTGCCGAAAACGTCTTCGATTTCTCGATCGGCAATCCGTCCGTGCCTGCGCCCGATGAGGTGCAGGAAGCATACAAGCGGATCGCGGCGACCGAAAACACCGTTAAGGTGCACGGCTACACGTCGGCAACCGGCGCGATGAGCGTGCGCGAAGCGATCGCAAGGAATCTGGACGAACGGTTCGGCTGCGGTGCGCGCGCACAGAACATTTTCGTGACCTGCGGCGCGGCGCCTGCGCTGATGGCGACGATGAAGGCGATGTGCGTTCCCGGCGCGGAATACATCGTCCTTGCACCGTATTTTCCGGAGTATCTGACCTTCATCCACGCGGTCGGCGGCACCTCGGTCATCGTCCCGCCCAACACAGTCGATTTCGACCTGCATGTCGACGAGATCGAGCCGTACTTCACCGAACACACGCAGGCGATCATCATCAACTCGCCGAACAACCCGACCGGCGTCGTCTATCGCAAGGAATCGCTGGAAGCGCTGGCGGATCTGCTGCGCAAAAAGAGCGAAGAGATCGGTCATCCGATTTATCTGATTGCCGACGAACCGTACCGCGAGCTCGTGTTTGACGGCGTACAGGTGCCGTTCATTCCGAACCTCTATGATAACACCGTCGTGTGCTATTCCTGGTCGAAGTCGCTGTCGCTGCCGGGCGAGCGTATCGGCTACGTGTATGTGCCGGACGCCTGTGCGGACAGTGTCGATCTGTTCAACGCGGTCGCGGGTTCTGCGCGCGCGCTCGGACATATCTGCGCGCCGGCGACCTCGCAGTACATCGTGGAACAGTGCTGCGGCGTGATGCCGAACATTCAGGCGTACGATGAGAACCGCAAGACGCTCTATCAGGGTCTGACCGAAATGGGCTATACCTGCGTCTATCCGCACGGCGCGTTTTATATGTTCGTCAAGGCGCCGTTCGGCACGGCAATGGAGTTTTCCGAAAAGGCGAAAGAGCTGAACATCCTGGTCCCGCCGGGAGATTCGTTCGGCTGCCCGGGCTATCTGCGGCTTTCCACCTGCGTCAGCCACGAAATGATCGTCAAGAGTCTGACGGCGTTCAGAACGCTGATCGAATCCGGCAGGTAAAAAGACGTTCGACGACGGCGGGAGCTTCGGCTTCCGCCGCGTTTTTCAAAAAACGCGAAGAGCGTGATCGATCCCGGGTCATCCCGAACGGGCAGATCTGTCCGTTGTCGGAACAAAAGAGGAATCAAATACGGAGGGAACCTATGAAACTGGCGGAAGCATTACAGGAACGGGCGGATCTGAACCGCAAGATCGACGAGATCAAGCGCCGCCTTG
>ONMC01000027.1 GCA_900318745.1 uncultured Eubacteriales bacterium | reverse complement strand
GACGACGACGCAGAGAGCATCATCACCAACGAGCGCTACGTATATATCGGCTCGATCATCAAGCAGAGCTATAAAAAGAAGGGTACAGGCAAGCTTTCGACCTCCGACAAGATTGACCGCATCGTGACCAACCGCTGGCTGGGCCTTCCGATCTTTGCGATCGTCATGTTCCTCGTTTACTGGGTCGCAATGGTCGGCGTAGGCGCTCCGGCAACCGACTGGGCGAACGACGGTTTGTTCGGCGACGGATGGCACCTTTTGGGCATCGGCAGCGGCGCCGCGGAAGAAGCGGCGGGCGACTATACCGCGGCAACCAATGCGCTGGATGCGTACGGTCTCGAAATCAACGAAGACGACACAGACGCAACGCTCGCCGAGATCAAGGCGTTCACCTCCGACGAGGAGAAGGTTTCCTACACGGTGATCGACGAAGAAACCCTGCAGCCCTCGGAAATCGACGTCTACTTTGACGCGGTTCCCGAAGACGCAGATGAAGAAGAAGTCAACGCGATGTCCTTCAAGGATGCAGTCGCATACTTCGAAGAGAAAGGCTTCGACGAGCCCGATCCCGCCGATTACGGCGTATGGGTGCCCGGCGTTCCGGCACTGGTCGACAAACTGCTTTGCGATGAAAACGGCGAGCCGCGCGTGGCCGACTGGCTCTACGGTCTCATTCAGGACGGTATCGTCGCCGGCGTCGGCGCGGTCCTCGGCTTTGTTCCGCAGATGCTCGTGCTGTTCCTGATGCTGGCATTCCTGGAAGCGTGCGGCTACATGGCGCGTATCGCGTTCGTGCTCGACCGTATCTTCCGCCGCTTCGGCATGTCCGGCAAGTCCTTTATCCCGATGCTGATCGGCACCGGCTGCGGCATCCCGGGCGTTATGGCGTCCCGTACGATTGAAAACGAGCGTGACCGCCGTATGACGATCATGACGACCACATTCATCCCCTGCGGCGCGAAGGTCCCGTTCATCGCGATGATCGCAGGCGCGATCTTCGGCGGCTCGCCGTGGGTATCCGTCTCCGCATACTTTATCGGCATGGCGGCGATCATCACCTCCGGCATCATGCTGAAGAAGACGAAGATGTTCGCCGGCGAGCCCGCTCCGTTCGTTATGGAGCTTCCGGCGTACCACTGGCCGACCCTTTCTAACGTGCTCCGCTCGATGTGGGAGCGCGGCTGGTCCTTCATCAAGAAGGCCGGTACGATCATCCTGCTTTCGACGATCGTGGTCTGGTTCCTCTCCCGCTTCGGCGTGGTCGACGGAGCGTTCCGCATGCTCGAAGAAGAAGAGATCAGCCTGTCGCTGCTCGGCGTTGCAGGTCACTATGTAGAATGGCTGTTCGCACCGCTCGGCTGGGGTGAATGGCGCGCGGTCGTGGCGTCCGTCACGGGTCTCGTCGCAAAAGAAAACATCGTAGGCACGATGGGCGTTCTTTACGGCGGCGGCGAAGGTACCGTCTATCAGGCGCTTGCACACGCTTTCACCGGCGTTTCCGGCTTCTCGTTCCTCGTGTTCAACCTGCTGTGCGCACCGTGCTTCGCGGCGATCGGCGCCATCAAGCGCGAGATGAACAGCGCAAAGTGGACCTGGTTCGCGATTGCTTATCAGACGCTGTTCGCTTATGCGATCGCACTGATGATCTATCAGTTCGGTTCGCTCTTCACCGGCAGCGTCAACGTGGTCGGTCTGATCGCGGCGATCCTGGTGTTCGGTCTGTTCATCTACATGCTGTTCATCAAAAAGTATAAGGAAGCAACGAAGCTGACTGCTGACGTTCGCATCAAGTAACAAACGACGGACCGTCCCGCACTGCGCGGGGCGGTCCCGATAAAGGAGTGATTCAAATGACGGAATGGCTGACGGAAAATCTCACGAGTATTCTGGTGTGCCTCGCACTCGGCGGGATCGTGTTTTTGAGCATCTTTGCCACGGTGCAAAGCCGCAAAAAGGGCAAGTCCCCCTGCGGCGGCAACTGTGCCTGCTGCGGTATGTGCAAGGCCTGTGCGCAGAAGGAGGCAAAACAATGATCCAAACAAACCTGACCATCGACGGCATGGCATGCTCCATGTGTGAAGCGCACATCAACGACGTCATCCGCAGCACCTTCTCCGTGAAAAAAGTCACTTCTTCGCACAGAAAGGGTACTGCGCAGATCCTGTCCGAAGAACCGCTGTCCGAACCCCTCGTTCGCGAGGCGATCGAAAAAACCGGTTATCGGGTCCTGACCTTTGCGCAGGAACCGTATGTGAAAAAACGTCTCTTCGGGTAATGATCCCACCTCCAATTCCCCAAAAGCGCATGCCGTTCCGGCGTGCGCTTTTTCGTGCGGCGGCGTCCCCGGTCACCGCGCCTCCGAATGACAGCAGAGCGGGTGCGCAGCAGAAAAAAAGCCGAAAACAGGCGCACATCTTTTCCGTTTTCTCTTGACAAACGGGAAAAGTTCGGTATAATAGACGGAGTGTAAAGGAAAATACCTTTACACCTCGGAGCAAGGTATGGAGCGATTATTCGAATTGGGCATGCTGTTGGATCGCTATGAGCCGGTTCTGACCGAACGGCAGCGCGTGATCCTGCGGCAATACACGGACGAGAACTGTTCGCTTGCGGAGATCGCCGAGCGCGAGGGCATCTCGCGGCAGGGCGTGCGCGACATTCTGACGCGCGCGGAACGGCAGCTTCGCGAAACGGAGCATGCCGTGGGGCTGATCCGAAGGGAAGCAAAGCAAAGCGAGCTGATCCGTTCGCTGCGCTCCCGTTTCAAGGACGTTCCGCTTTCCGATTCCGATCGCGCGGCGTTTGAGCGGATCCTTACACAACTCGGCGGCATCTGGGAGGACGAAGATGGCATTTGAAGGCATTTCATCCAAACTGCAGAACGTATTCAAAAAGCTGACCGGCAAAGGTCGGCTAAGTGAGCGCGACGTCAAGGACGCAATGCGCGAGATCAAGCTGGCGCTGCTCGAAGCGGACGTCAACTTCCTGGTCGTCAAGGATTTCGTCAAACGCGTGGAAGCGCGCGCGGTCGGCGCAGATGTGCTCGAAAGCTTAACGCCCGGGCAGATGGTCATCAAGATCGTCAACGAAGAACTGACGAGTCTGATGGGCAGCACCAACGCAAAGCTTGATTTCGGCTCCAAAAAGCCCGCGGTCATCCTGATGGCGGGTCTGCAGGGCGCGGGCAAGACGACGATGTGCGGCAAGCTCTCGATCCTGCTGAAGAAGCAGTACGGCAAAAGCCCGATGCTCTGCGCATGCGACATCTACCGCCCGGCGGCGATCGAGCAGCTGAAGGTCGTGGGATCGAAGGCGGAAGTCCCGGTCTACGAGCACGGCACGCAGGACCCGACCAAAACCGTTCGGGAAGCCATCGAAGAAGCAAAGCGCACGTTCAAGGACGTTCTGATCGTCGATACGGCAGGCCGCCTGCACATCGACGAGGACATGATGGACGAACTGAAGCGCATCCGCGAGGTTGCGGAGCCTGCGGAGATCCTTCTGACCGTCGACGCCATGACCGGTCAGGACGCGGTCAACGTCGCAAAGGCGTTCAACGAGGCGGTGCCGCTGACCGGCGTGGTCCTGACGAAGCTCGACGGCGACACGCGCGGCGGCGCGGCGCTTTCGGTCCGTGCGGTCACCGGCAAGCCGATCAAGTTTGCGGGCATCGGCGAGAAGCTCACCGATCTTGAGCCGTTCCATCCGGATCGTATGGCAAGCCGCATCCTCGGCATGGGCGACATGCTGACGCTGATCGAAAAGGCAGAAGCCGCGTTCGATCAGAAAAAGGCGGCGGAACTCGAAAAGAAGATGCGCACCGACACCTTCACGCTCGACGATTTTCTCGATCAGATGGAGCAGATGAAGGATATGGGCTCGATGGAGGACATCCTGAAGATGATCCCCGGCATGGGCGGCAAGCTCAACGGGATCGAGATCGACGAGAAGGCGATGGGACGCACGAAGGCGATCATTCAGGCGATGACGCCGAAAGAGCGGCAGAACCCCGACATCCTGAACGCATCGAGAAGACGCCGCATCGCACGCGGCAGCGGCACGAGCATCCAGGACGTGAACAAGCTGATGAATCAGTTCGACGCTTCGCGCAAGATGATGAAGCAGATGACCGGCGGCATGTTCAAGAAGGGCAAAAAGAAGCGCAGCGGATTCCCGTTCCGCTTCTGAACGGGCCGGACACCTTAAACGGACGAACACGGCACAGCCGTTTTCGATAGAACCAAAATAACATAAGGATAAAGGAGAAACAAAACCATGTTGAAGATCAGACTGAGAAGAATGGGCGCCAAGAAGCAGCCGTTTTACCGCATCATCGTTGCGGACTCCCGCGCACCGCGTGACGGCGCATTCGTCGAGGAGCTCGGTTACTACAACCCCACCACCGAACCCGCTGAGCTGAAGGTCGACAACGAGCGCGCACAGCATTGGATGAAGAACGGCGCACAGCCCACCGACACCGTTCGCGGTCTTTTGAAGAAGGCCGGCGCGATCGACTGATCGAGGCGCGTATGGACAAGCTGGTTGAATACATCGCAAAAAGTCTTGTCGATCATCCGGAAGCCGTCCGTGTGACGAAGCGTGAGGAGGATGACAGCGTTGTGATCGAGCTGTCCGTCGATCCCGAGGATACCGGCAAGGTCATCGGCAAGCAGGGACGCATTGCAAAGGCGATCCGCGCGATCGTCAAGGCAGCGTCCGTCAACGACGAAAAGAAAGTCGTCGTCGATATTCTGTGAGCGCATTTTACCGGATCGGTCTTTTCGCGCGCACGCACGGCGTGCACGGTGCGATGAAGCTGGATCCGCTCACGGATTCGAGCAGCCGCTTTCGCGGTCTTAAGGAAGCATATGTGGAGTTGCACGGGTCGATGACGCCCGTGCAGCTTTGCGTACAGTCCGTCTCCCCCGACGCCGTGATCGTCAAGATCGACGGTTACGACACGCCGGAGCAGGCAAACGCGCTGCGCGGCGCATACCTTTGCGTCGATCGCGCGCATGCAGTCAAGCTTCCGAAGGACACGTACTTTATCGCGGACATGATCGGCTGCGACACGTTCGACACCGACGGGAACGCGTTCGGCAAGCTGACCAACGTCTATGAAACGGGCGCGAACGACGTCTACGAGATCGAGCAGGGCAAGCTGATGGTGCCCGCTCTGAAGCGCGTGCTGCACGAGGTCGATACCGACGGCAAGCGCATCGTGTTCGACGCCGGAGTATTGAAGGAGGTCGGGCTTTTTGCAGATTGATATTCTCACCCTGTTTCCGGAAATGTTCGACGGCGTGCTGAACACGAGCATTCTGGGCCGCGCCCGGAAAAGCGGCGTCCTTTCGATCGCGACGCACAACATCCGCGATTATACGGACAACAAGCATCGCAAGACCGACGACTATCCGTTCGGCGGCGGCGCGGGACTTGTCATGATGGCGCAGCCGATCTTCGACTGCATGGAAGCGGTCTGCCGCGGGCAAAAGCCGCACCGCATTCTGCTGACGCCGCGCGGAAAACTTCTGACGAGCGATCGCGCAAAAGAGCTTTCGAAGCTCGACCGGATCGTGCTGCTCTGCGGGCACTATGAAGGCGTCGACGAACGCGTGAATACGCTGATCGACGAGGAGATCAGCATCGGCGACTATGTGCTGACCGGCGGCGAACTGCCGGCGATGGTGCTGATCGACTGCCTCTCCCGCTTCATTCCGGGGGTGTTGGGCAGCGAGGAAAGCGCCGAGGACGAATCGCACGCGAACGGACTTTTAGAGTATCCGCAGTACACGCGTCCCGCGTCGTTTCGCGGGCTCGATGTGCCGGAGATCCTGCTGAACGGCTATCACGCAAAGATCAACGCGTGGCGGCACGAACAGGCGCTTGAAAAGACGCGCGCCGTTCGTCCGTGTCTGCTCGGCACGTTCGGAAAAAATCCCGAAAAGAACCAAAAATAGGGCTTGCATTCGTACCGTGAGTATGGTATAATGCGCCTTGCGACATCGGGCGGTCCGCCGACACATGTGATCGTGAACGCCTGTTTCAATATGAAAAAGGAGAAAAATTAAACATGTCAGACATCATTCGTGAACTCGAAAAAGAACAGCTCAGAAGCGACCTGCCCGAGCTGGAAGTCGGCGATACCGTTCGCGTTTTCGTGAAGGTCGTCGAAGGCAACCGTGAAAGATTGCAGAACTTTGAAGGCATCGTCATCAAGATCCAGGGCGGCGGCATCCGCAAGTCCTTCACCGTTCGTCGTATGTCCTACGGCATCGGCGTCGAGCGTACCTTCCCGTATCACAGCCCGCGCATCGGCCGCATCGAAGTGGTCCGTCACGGCGTGGTCCGCAGAGCGAAGCTCTTCTATCTCCGTGAGAGAAGCGGCAAGGCGGCGAAGATCCGCGAGCGCATCGACGAGAAGAAATAAGTTTCAAAAAACACAAAACAGACGCTTTCGGGCGTCTGTTTTTTTCGTGCTTGTATGTTACTCGATCGATGTCGCGCCGAGATTCCATGCGGCGGTATCGCATTCGCCGTACGGATTCTCGCCCCGGGTGACGACCGTGCCGTCAAACAGCAGAAACGCGCAGTGCGTGCCGCCTGCCGCGATCGCCGCGACGGACGAGAGATCCTCGCACTCGATCGCATCGCGCGAGCGGAACCAGTATCCGTGCACCTTCCCCTCCCGATCGAGCGCAAGAATGCCGGTGCTGCCCGCCGAGACCGCAACGACGTCGGTCCACGGAAGCGGACGCGCCGTGCACTGCAGGGTGCCGTCCGCACGCAGCGCAACGCAGTAGCCGGTCGACACGTCGACCGCGATCGCGTCGGAGAGTTCCTCGCTGCGCATCGACGCGTGCGAGGAAAGCACCTGTCCGCTCTCTGAAACGCCGCATACGGCATAACTGCCGCCGCCGAGGGCTTTGATATGCTGCCAGCCGGAAAGCTCGGAAAACGCCTGAAAACCAGTCGAAACGATCGTGCCGTCCGCCGTGAGCCCCACGGTGTTGTAATCGGTGCAGACGAGCTCGACGATGTTCGTCCAGCCGCCGGTCTCGCACTGTCCCTCATCGTTGCGTCCGACCGCGACCACCGTGCCGTTGTCCAGCAGCGCCGCGGTATGATATGCGCCGCAGTCGATCGCCTTCACGTTCGTCCATGCGGACACATTGCACTGTCCCTCGTCATTGCGTCCGACCGCAACCGCCGTGCCGTCGGATCTCAGCCCGACCGTGTGATAAAAGCCGACCGCAAGCCGTCCCTTCGGCAGCGCGTCGCGCACGCTGTCGAGCGCGCGGATCTGTTCGAGTTTCTCATTCGAGATGCCGAGCATGGCGTTGACTGCGAACTCCGGATCGGTCTCTCCGGTCAGGCGGATCGCGATCGCTTCCGCGCGCGCCTTGGCGTCGCCGTAGGACCCGAGTGCGCGGAACAGCCGGAACGCTTCGTTCGCGTCGGTCGCTTCGGTGCGGCTCGCGATCTCATAGCGGCAGGCGTCGTATCGGTCGAGCGCGTCGGAATACCCCGCGAGCGCGTAGAACGCGTCCTTCGCCGTCTCGTATTCGCCGTTCTCGTACAAAAGACCTGCGGCGCGGTAGCGGCACTCGGAGATCATCTCGCGGCTGTCGCGATACCCCGCAAGCTGCGAGAACAGCGTCTCCGCGTCGGACAGCTTGCCCTGCTCCAGATAGCTGACGGCGAGCCGGTATCGATACTCGATCAGATCCCCGTTATCCTCTCCGTCGGACGCCTCGAGGAGCGAAACCGCCTGTTCGTAATCGCCGCGCTCCGCTGCGGACCCGGCGCACTTTTGCAGCATCGAGGCGCGATTCGTGTACAGGATCAGAAACACGGCAAAGAGCACCGCCATCAGGGCGGTGGAGAACAGCACGGCGCGCCGTGCAAATGCTTTTCCGAACGCACGTTTTTTGCTCATACGGTCACCCCAGATACTTCAGCACGGTCTTTTGCATGTACGAATTGTTGATGCCGCAGCCGCGCGAAACGATAAAGTACACATCATCGACGCCGTAATGCTCGATGTATTTGCGAAGCCCCACGCCGCCCTGCGTCACAAAGCTGTGCGTATCGCGCAGATCGACGAGGCATACGCGGTCGTAATACGGCGCGATGAACGGCACGAACGCGAGCCCGAACGAGTCGCAGATCACCAGCGCGCCGTGACCCGTGTGGAAGCCCGTTTCCGCCACATAGAAGGGAGAATGCGTGCCGCCGAGGAACGCGGCGTATACGACGCGCTCCGGCTCCATATAGCGCACTTCCTTAACCAGCTGATCCAGATTCTTATACACATACGCGCGCGCCGGTGCAAGCGGCGACGGCACCTCGAGCCGGTCGTACAGATTGCTGTACCCGGCAAGCGAATGCACGCTCGACGAGATCGAACCCGCGAACTTTTCGTGCACGGTATACTCGAAATCTTCGTACGCGATGCTGGGCACGCCGAACGTGCGCATCATCATGCGCTGCACATAGAACGCGCCGAGTCCCGCCCAATGATGGTCCGTCTTGAAATAGCACAGTTCTCCCGCCTGCATATGCGGCTCGAGCTCATTGACGGTTGAAAACACATAGACGCCCTCGTCGACGTTCGCCTGCAGCGTCGGCTCGACGTCGCTCGTCCAGCCGCTGTATCGGTTGGTATCCAGCAGCCAGATGTTCGCATCCTGCGAATACGGGATATAGGTGAACACCACGGTGCCGTCCTCCGGCACGGCGCCGCGATAGGCGTTCAGCGAGTTTGCGGTCTTTTCGATCGCGTCCTTGCCGAACTGGAACTGTGTGGAAAGCCCTCCGTCGGTGCGTCTGAGCGAGAAACGGCGGACCGTCGACGTGTCCTTGACCGCGGGATCGATCGGCGTAGGTACCGCCGTTGCGAACGGATCGTCGAACGGCGTCGCCTCGGGCGTCGGCGTGGCGGGCAGCGGGATCGGCGTGACGGCAGGCGCGGACGGCTGTGCAACGATCGATTCCTCCTGCTCCTCCGTCTCCTCCCCGTGTCCGTTCGCCATCTCATCGAGCGCTTCGATCATGCCCTGATCGAGGATGCGATCCTTTTCGGACGTTGCGTCGAACAGTCCGAGCATGCGGTTCGAAGTCTTCAGGATCGGATCGCGTCCCGGCATCTGATCGGACAGATACGCCTCAAGCTCACCGGAGAACGTGCCGTCGAACCAGCTTCGGAACGAAAACTTCGGAAATGCCTGCAGCGTGCGGTTCTCCGTCTCGGATACGCCGCCGTCATGGTTGCCCAGAAACAGCACGGATACGCCGAGTACAAAGAGCAGCATGCACCACCAGTATGCAGCTATGAACGGAAACTTTTTCTTCATCGCGGCACCTCAGAAGCGGAAATAAATGAACGGGTTGTACGTCTGCCCGAGCAGGAAGATCAGCGACACGACAAACAGCGCGGTGAGCGTCACGGCGCCGAGGATCTCGCCGACCAGCGCGCGCCGCGGCGTCCGCGCAAAGAAGCGCGACAGCCGGTCTTTGACGGGCAGGCAGAAGAACATCATCAGAAGCGGCAGCACGGTGTAGCGCTTCAGAACGGTGATCAGATTGCCGTCCCACAGCGCGGCGCGATGAACGCCGCCCACGTTGGATATGCCGATCATCGCGAGCAGATGCGTCCACATCGCGGAGAAATCGGTGTAATAAAAGATCACCCATCCGGTCGCGACAAGCAGGAGCGTCAGAATATGCCGGATCCACGCGGGAATGTGCGAAAGCGCATCCTTCAGCACGAAGCGTTCGAGCACCAGCAGCACGAAATAGAACACGCCCCACAGCGCAAAGTTCCAGCTCGCGCCGTGCCACAGTCCCGTCAGCGTCCAGACGATCGCGAGGTTCAGGATCGTGCGTCCCGTGCCCTTGCGGTTGCCGCCGAGCGGAATGTACACGTAATCGCGGAAAAAGCCCGACAGCGACATATGCCAGCGCCGCCAGAATTCCGTGATCGAACCGGAAATATACGGATGGTCGAAGTTTTCCTTATAGTGGAATCCGAACACGCGCCCGAGACCGATCGCCATATCGGAATAGGCGGAAAAATCGAAATACAGCTGCATCGAATAGAGCAGCGCGGACATCCACGCGCCGAAGAACGACAGCGCCGCGCCGGAACCGGCAAGCGTGGTCGTCTCCAGGATCTCGCCGCAGATGTTCGCCAGCAGGATCTTCTTGGCAAGTCCGAGCGCGAACCGCTGCATGCCGCGCAGAAAATCGGTCGGCTTCGTCTGCCGCTCCATAAGCTCGCCCGCGACGTCGGCATACTGCACGATCGGTCCCGCGATCAGCTGCGGGAAACACGAGATGTACAGCAGCGCATAGAACGGATTCTTCTGCGGCTTCGCTTTTTTGCGGTATACGTCGATCGTATAGGTCAGCACCTGGAAGGTATAGAACGAAATGCCGATCGGCAGATGTTTCGGTTCGAGCCGGCTTTCGGCGCCGACGAGCGCTGCCACCGAGTTGAACAGAAACGTCGAATACTTGAACCAGAAAAGCAGCGACAGCGAAACGACCACCGCAAGCGCGAGCAGCAGTTTTCTCTGAAACGGCACGCGGTTTTTGCGGATCGCAAGCGCCAGCAGCCAGTTGATCAGCGTGATCACGATCATGCCGAACACCCAGATCGGCTCGCCCCACGCGTAGAACAGCAGCGAGAAGATCAGCAGGACCGCGTTGCGCCAACGAATGCTCTTGCGGCAGAAATACAGCAGCAGCAACAGCGGCAGGAATAAAAACAGAAATGTCGTACCGGAAAAAACCATGTGCGCCTCAAATCCGAAAATTTCAATCTTACCTGTTATTTTACCACGAATCGCCGGTCCCTGCAACCGCGCAAACGAAAATGAACTGTAAAAAAGAAATCCTCCGGAACCCGTCCGGAGGATGACGCTTTATGCCTCGACATCGAGCAGCGCCGCCGCAAACTCGTTCGGAACGAAGCGTTTGAGATCGTCGATGCCCTCGCCGACGCCGATGAACCGCACCGGCACGTGCAGCGTATCGGAGATCTGCACGGTCACGCCGCCCTTTGCGGTGCCGTCGAGTTTCGTCAGGATCACGCCCGTCAGCTCGCATACGCTGAGAAACGCTTCCGCCTGCGCGACGGCGTTCTGTCCGGTCGTCGCATCGAGCACGAGCAGTACCTCGCAGGGCGTGTCCGGCAGTTCTCTCGCGATCACGCGGCGGATCTTCTGAAGCTCGTTCATCAGATTCTTTTTATTGTGCAGCCGTCCCGCCGTGTCGACGAGCAGCAGATCGCAGCCCTTTGCGCGATAGGAAGCGATCGCGTCGAACACGACCGCCGCCGGATCTGCGCCTTCCTGGTGGCGAACCATCGGGACGTTTGCGCGCGTCGCCCACTCGCCGAGCTGCTCCGCCGCCGCCGCGCGGAAGGTATCCGCCGCCGCGATCATCGGGCTTCTGCCCTGCTCCTTGTACGCGTTCGCGATCTTGCCGATCGTGGTCGTTTTGCCGACGCCGTTGACGCCGACGATGAGCACGACCGCCGGACCTTCATCCGCGGAAAACGGCGCGTCGATGCGCACCGCATCCGCGATCAGCTCCTTCAGCGCGCGCTTTGCCTGCTCGCGTTCGGTCAGCTTTTCCGCTTTGACCTTGTCGCGCAGCGCATCCAGAAGCCGCTCCGACGTCTCCATGCCCATGTCCGCAAGGATCATCGCTTCTTCGAGTTCTTCATAGAAATCGTCGTTGATGCCTTCCTTGTTGAACAGCGTCGAAAACCAGTTGTTGGTCTTGTGCAGACCTTCTTTGAGCTTTGAAAACCAGCCCTTTTTCTCTTTCTTTTCCATTATGCCGTTTCTCCGAATCTCGCCGAGACGATGCTCGAAATGCCCTTTTCCTCCATTGCCACGCCGTACAGCGTATCGCAAACCTCCATGCTGCCCTTGCGGTGCGTGATAATGATGAACTGCGTCTCGTCCGAATACTCCTTGAGATAGTTTGCGAACTTCGAAACGTTCGCCTCGTCGAGCGAGGTCTCGATCTCATCGAGCACGCAGAACGCCGGCGCCTTGAGCTTCAGCATTGCGAACAACAGCGCGATCGCCGTCAGCGCGCGCTCGCCGCCGCTCAGAAGCGACAGAAGCTGCAGTTTCTTTCCCGGGGGCTGCGCGATGATGTCGATGTCGCAGTTTAAGACGTCGTTCCTGTCCGAAAGCCGCAGCTCCGCATGACCGCCGCCGAACAGCTGTTCGAACGTGTCCGCAAAGTTTGTCTGGATCTTCTGGAACTCGCGCACGAACGTCTGCTCCATCGTCTGTGTCAGCTGACCGATCAGCGTGTACAGATCCGCCTTTGCCTTTTCGAGGTCGCTGAACTGTGCCGACAGCGATTCGTGCCGTTCCGACACCGCTTTGTAGTCCTCGATCGCCGAGACGTTGATGTCGCCGAGCCCGCGGATCTCCGTTTTCAGCGCATTGACGCGGCTTTGCGTTGCGCCGACCGCGATCTCGCGCCGCATCGGCAGCGCGTTTTCGTAAGTCAGTTCGTATTCTTCCCAGATGCGGTCCGCGCTGTTTTTCAGCTCCATTTCGAGGCGGCTCGCCTGGATCTCGTTTTTATGCCTGCGTTCGTCGAGCCCGCGTACCGTGTCCTGGATCCCGTCGCGCTCGCGGCGGAACTGGCTCAACAGTTCATTGACGCGCGTGCGCTCGGTTTCGAGCTTGGACTGCTCTTCCTTCGCAAGCTTCAATTCCTCCTGCTCGCCGTGAATGCTGCGCTCCATTTCGGCGAGGCGTTCGTCCGCCGCTTCGACCGAAGCGGAAAGCGTTTGGATCTCGGCGTCGTACATGCCGATCTTCTGCTCGGTCAGCTGAAGGTCGCGCTCGAGCCGTCTGCGCTCCGCTTCGCGCGCGTCCGCTTCTTTTTCGAGCGCCATCGCACGGATGCGCTGTTCGGTGAGCTGTGCGCTCAATTCCTCTCGCTTCTGCTTGTCCTGCGCGATCGCAAGCTGTTCCTTACGGATATCCTCGGTGCTCAAAAGATTCTGCTTTTTGATGTCGTCCTCGACCGTGGCAGCGCTGCGCCTGCGGTTTTCGATCTCTGCGAGACTCTCGTTCAGATCGTTCCGCTCATCGCAAAGCTCCTGCATCGCTTCTTCCGCGTCCCTGAGGTCGCGCTCGATGATCTCGCGCTGTTCCTTCAGATGCACGAGCTCAAGCTCGTCGCCGTGTGCGGCCGACACAAACGCGTCGATCTGCGTATCCTTCAAAAGGATCTGTTTTTTCTGATCCTCGATTTCTTTCTGCTTGTCCGCAACCGCCTGCTCGGCCTTTTTGAGCTGTTTTTTGATCTCCTCGACCTCGCGTTCGCGTCCCAGCAGAGAGAAGCCGCCCTTTTTGATGCTGCCGCCCGTCATCGTGCCGCCCGTCGCGAGGAAGTCGCCCAGCAGCGTTGCGATGTGGAACGCGCTCTTCGATTTCTTTCTCAGACGGATCGCGCTGTCCAGGTCCTCCACGATCACCGTGCGTCCCAAAAGATACTCCGCGATGATCGCGCAGCGCTTGTCGCAGCCGACCAGCTCGCTGCCGAGTCCCACCACGCCCGGCTCGGAGAGCAGCGCGCGTTCCTTTTCGGTAAGCGGGTTCGGATTCAGCAGCGTCATCGGCAGCAGCGTGACCCTGCCGAGGTCCTTGCCGCGCGCATATTCGATGACCGTTTTCGCGTCCTCAGCGGTCGTTGTAACGATGTTTTGCAGGGATCCGCCCAATGACATGCCGATCGCCGTTTCGACTTTTTTCGGCACTGTGAGGAGCTCTGCGACCGGTCCGATGATGCAGTCGCGCAGCTGTGCGTTCGTTTCCGCCGCGGTCAGCAGCATGCGCACGCTGTTCTGATAGCCTTCGTGCGAACGGATCATCTCGCGCAGGACATGCTCGCGCGAGGACAGCGCGCCGACGTTCTGTTCCGAAACCTTGAGCTCCGCCTGCATCGCGAGGTAATCCGATTCCATTTCGATGCGCTCGCGCTGCGCCGTCTTGCGCGCCGCGATGTGCTCGTTCATCGTCTCCGCCTGCTTCTGCTCCGCACGGTGTGCGGCTTCAAGTTCTTCTTTGAGCGACGCGACCTTTTCCTCTGCGGTCCTGTCCTCGCCGTCCAGCGCGATCAGACGGTCCTTCAGCGCCGCCGCCATCGTGTCGATGCGCGAGAGGTCGCTCTTCGCGTCGGCAAGCCGGTTCATGGCTTCCATGACCGCCGCCTTCTGCGCCTCCACCGCCGCCTCTCTCGCGGCGATCGCGGCGTCTGTTTCTTCGAGCGCTTTGCTCTGCGCGCCGATCGATTCGTTCAGGGTCTCGCGCTCGCGATCGCTGTCCGCGCTCTGCGCGTTTTTGAGCAGTGCGTCGCGGATCGAATCCGCGCCCTGTTTTGCGTTATCGCGCTCGCCCGATACGCGCCCGATCTCTTTTTTCGCGTGATCGCGCCGTTCGATCAGAAGGTTGCTCTCGCCGACGTGCGATTCCACGCCGGACAGCATTTCGATGACCTTGTTCTGCTGTGCCGACGCGCGCTCGTCGATCTCGCGCACCTGCGATTCAAGCTTCAGCGATTCCTCGGCAAGCGCTTTGCTGTGCTCCTCATGGAATGCAAGATCGCGGTCGAACGATTCGATCTGCTCCTCGAGCGCTTTGATGCGCTCCTTTGCGCGATCGCTCTGATAGAGGTACAGATTGACCTCAAGATCCTTCAGTTCTTCGCGCAGTTTCAAAAACGTCCGCGCCGTCGCGCTTTGCTCCTCCAGGGGTCCCAGACGCTCACTGAGCTCTTTCAGCATGTCCGCAATGCGCTCCATGTTGCGCTCGGTATTGTCGAGCTTGCGCTCCGCTTCCTCCTTGCGCACGCGATAGCGCATGACGCCGGCGGCTTCCTCGAGCGCGGTGCGGCGATCGTTGGATTTGTTCGAGAGGATCTCGTCGACGCGTCCCTGGCTGATGATCGAATAGCCGTCCTTGCCGATGCCGGTGTCGCGGAACAGCTCGGAAACGTCCTTCAGACGCACGTTGCGCCCGTTCAGGCAGTATTCGCTTTCGCCCGAACGGAACATGCGCCGCGTGACCGCGACCTCGCCGAAATCGAGCGGCAGC
>ONMC01000112.1 GCA_900318745.1 uncultured Eubacteriales bacterium | reverse complement strand
GGCGGTTTCCGCGTCACTCAGAACGCCGCAAAGTCCGTCGGAACAGAGCAGAAGCATATCGCCCTGCTTCCATTCGCAGGGGAAGATATCTGCGGCAACGCGCGATTCCGTGCCGATCGCACGGGTGATCAGATTGCGCCGCGGATGCGTTTTCGCTTCCTCGGGCGTGATGATGCCGCGCCGGACCAGCTCGGCAACGAACGAATGATCGTGCGTGATCTGCCGGATCGTGCTGCCGTCAAAATGATACAGCCGCGAATCGCCTACGTTCGCCGCCGCAAAATGCGTTTCGTCATAGATCGCGGCAACAAGCGTGCAGCCCATGCCGTACATCGAATCGTCGGACTGCGCCAGCGTATGCACCGCAGTGTTTGCTTCGCGGAACGCTTTTGTGAGCATGCCTTCCCAGCTGCCTGTACCTGCGCTTAACTGATCGGACAGTGTCTGGACCGCCGTCGCGCTTGCCGTTTCGCCGGCGCGATGCCCGCCCATGCCGTCCGATACGGCGACCGCATGCAGCGATTCCGTATCCAGAATGAGATAGCGGTCTTCGTTCTGACTGCGAAGACCTGTTTCCGTTCTACCCGCGCATTTCATCGAGAACCCTCCTTCGAAGCTGTCCGCAGGCGCCTTCGATATCGGCGCCCATCTCCCGGCGCACCGTCGCCGAGATATGATTCTGTTCAAGCCATTTTTGGAATTGGTATGCATGCTGCCGCGTCACGCCGTTCAGTCCGCGTTCCTTTACGGGGTTCAGCGGGATCAGATTGACATGACACAGCATACCCTTCAGTCTTTGCGCAAGCGCTTTCGCGTCCGCCTCCGAATCGTTCGTGCCTCCGATCAGCGCGTATTCGAACACCACGCGCCGCCCGGTGCGGTCTGCATACGTTCTCGCCGCTTCCAGGACCTGTTCGATCGGATACGCCCGATTGACCGGCATCAGTGAACTGCGCACCTCGTTGCTGTGCGCATGCAGCGAGATCGAAAGCGTCACATGCGGCGCGTCGTCGATGAACGTATAAATCTTCGGAACGAGCCCGCAGGTGGAGATCGAAATGTTGCGCGCGGAAATGTTCGGTCCCGAAGGACTCGTCACGCGCTTTAAGAACGTTACGACGTTGTCGTAATTGTCCAGCGGTTCGCCGCTGCCCATCAGAACGATGTTCGTAACCGTGCGCGGCTTATCCGCGGCGGGCGGCTCGTCGCGCTCGATCTCGGCAAGGAAGGACAGCATCTCGCCGTGTCGCAGCGAGCGCACGCAGCCCTCCAGCGTACTGGCGCAGAATTGGCAGCCCATATTGCAGCCGACCTGCGTGGACAGACAGACCGTGTTGCCGTAGCTGTAGCGCATCAGAACGCCTTCCACGAGATTCCCGTCCTCGAGCGCAAACAGGTACTTGACCGTGCCGTCCTTTTTCGATACGCGCTTCTGAAAGATCGTTGCGCCGCCGAACGGGATCGAACCAAGCTGTTCGCGCAGCGTTTTCGGCAGATTGGTCATATCGGCGGGACGCACGCCCTTATGCAGCCATTCGACGACCTGCGCGACACGGAATTTCGGCACGCCGAACGCGCCGACCGCATCGGCGATCTGTTGATCGGTCATGTCCATCCAATACATCGTTCAGTCCTCCGACAGCGTTGCAAAATAGAATCCGTTCGTGCCGTCACGCGTCGGCAGAAGCTGACGCTCGCCGACCAGACGGAACGAGGGATGCGAAGCAAGAAACGCGCGTACGCGTTCGCCGTTTTCACGTTTCGAAATCGTGCACGTCGCATAGACGAGCGTGCCGCCGCGCCTGACGTAGCGGGCGCACGCGTCGAGGATCCGATCCTGCACGTCGATCAGCGCATCGACGGTTTGTTCGGTCTTGTTGAGCCGAACATCCGGCTTGTCCGACAGCAGACCGAAGCCGCTGCACGGAACGTCCAGAAGCACCGCGTCGAACGCGCCGTCAAACGCCGCGTGATGCTCCGAAGCATCGATGCATGCGGTTTCCGCTCGCACATGCAGCCGTTCGAGCGTTGCGTCCAGCAGCGCCTTGCGATGCGGATGCAGTTCCCATGCGACAAGCTCCGCGGTGTTTTTCGAAAGCGAAGCAAGGTATGCCGTCTTGCCGCCGGGCGCGGCACATGCATCGAGCACGCGCCGGTGCGAAAGGTCTCCGAGTGCGCGACAGATCAGCATCGCGCCCTCGTTCTGGACCGCAAGTCTGCCGTCCGCAAACAGCTCGCTGTGCACCAGGTCAAAGCTTTCCGAAATCCGCAGACAGTTCGGATCAAGCCTGCCGCGGTCCGCCTTTACGGGGAGCGCATTTAGCAGTTCTTCGGTCGTATACGGGTACTGCGCGCGCACCTCTGTGCCGATCGGCTTTCTCGAGAGCAACGCTTCGGTTTCGGTTTCGCCGTAGGACTCCAGCCACTCGCGCACCAAAAACGTGGGTACGCCGTAATAAACCGAAAGCCGCTCATTCGGATCATCCGGCAGCGGGGGAAGCGCATCGCGTTCGCGATCGAGCCGACGCAGGATCGCATTGACGAATCCGGCGTTCTGCGCCTTTCCGATCTCGCGGCAAAGCGAAACGGATTCGTGGATCACCGCATGCGGCGGCGTATGCAGAAACAGCAGCTCCGTGCCGGCCATGCGCAGCAGGTTGCGGACCATGCGCTTCTGCCGCTTGCAGAAGTGCGACAGCACATAATCCAGATAAGAGCACCGCGCGATCGTTTCGTTGACCAGCGCGTGCACAAACGGAACGTCCGAAGGCGCGACGGTCTTTGCCGCTTCCTTCAGCGCGAGGTTCGCGTATGCGCCGTCCTCCAGAATGCGGACAAGCGTTTCAAGCGCGCAGCGCCTTGCGTTCAGCATAAGCATTTTCCGTCGAGCGGACAGCCGCGCAGAAACGTCGCTGCGTCCATGCGCTTCTTGCCGCTCGCCTGCAGGATGACGATTTCCAGAGCGCCGTCGGCACAGCAAAGATACAGACGGCCGTGCCGTTCGCGAAGCGTGCCGGGAGCGTCCGAAAACGTTTCGTCCGTGCGGCGTGTTTCGAGAATCTTCAGCGGCTGACCGTCGAGCATCGCATATGCGCCGGGCCACGGATCGGTGCCGCGAACCAGATCGTGGATCGCTTTTGCACCGCAATGCAGATCGATCCTGCCGTCCTCTTTGGTCAGCATATGGCAGACGGTGGCAGCTTCGCTGTCCTGCGGGGTACGCACGAGCGTTCCGGCCTCGAGCGCATCAAGCGTTTGCATCAAAAGCTCCGCACCGAGCGCTGCGAGCCGTTCCGAAAGCGCGCCGTACGTTTCATCCGGATCGATCGGCGTCGCCGCCTTCAGAAGAATATCGCCGGTGTCCATGCCGATATCGGTCATCATCGTCGTCACGCCGGTTTCGGTTTCGCCGTCGATGATCGCGCGCTGGATCGGCGATGCGCCGCGATACTTCGGCAGCAGCGAGCCGTGCACGTTGATCGTGCCGAGGCGGGGGATCGCAAGCGTCTTTGCCGAAAGGAACTGTCCGAACGCCGCGGTCACGCAAAGATCCGGCGCAAACGCTTCAAGCGCCGCGCGTCCTTCTGCAGAGCGGATCTTTTCAAACTGCTGCACGGGAATGCCGTGCTCCATCGCATACGCCTTGACGGGCGGCGGGGTAAGGATCGCCTTGCGCCCCACCGGTCTGTCCGGCTGCGTGAAGACGCACAGCGTATCGCCGCGTGCGAAAAGAGCCGCAAGCGAAGGGATCGCAAATTCCGGTGTTCCCAAAAACGCAATGCGCATTTATTCGTCTTCCTTCCAGCCTGCAGGCGGCTCACTGATCAGACGCTTATAGACTTTGCCGTCCAGATGATCGGTCTCATGAAATACGGCGCGGGCAAACAAACCTTCGCCCTCGTATTCGTAAAGATCGCCGTTTCGGTCATACGCTTCGACCTTGACCCAATTCGGACGAACGACATAGCCGCTTTCGCCGGGGAAGGAGAGACAGCCTTCCATGCCGCCCTGCTCGCCGGAAGAATCCAGGATCACGGGGTTTACCATTTCGACGGGACCGTCGCCCACATCGATCACGACCACGCGCCGAAGCACGCCGACCTGTGGCGCGGCGAGACCGACGCCGTCCGCATCGTTCATCGTCTCGATCATATCGTCGATCAGCTCCGAAAGCTTTGCGTCAAATTTTTTGACTTCCTTGCACATTTTGTACAGTGCGGGGTCATCGTTTTTTCGAATGTTGCGTAATGCCATACTCATGCCTCCAAATAACAATTTATTATACTGTTTTTCTTGACCTTTGTAAATAAAATCGGTAAAATATCCTTGAAAACATGGAATTCAACCGAAGGTAGAGGGCAGAAACGGCGAACTCAACCGATCATGGAGATCGGTTTTTGCGAACTCAACCGATCGGGTAGAGCCGAAATCGGCAATTCAACCGACGGTCGATTGTGCCGGACACAGCGATCTGATAAACTGCAGCCATCGAAAGAAGGAGGAACCTTTCATGGAAAACAAAGAAACGCTCGGCAAGCGCATTGCCCAACTCAGAAAAGAAAAAGGACTCACACAGGAACAGCTTGCCGAAAAGGTCGGCGTCTCCGCACAGGCGGTATCGAAGTGGGAGAACGACGTCAGCTGTCCGGACATCACGCTTCTGCCGCTGCTTGCAGATCTGTTCGGCGTCTCGGTCGATGAGCTGCTCGGCGTCAAGCCGGTTGAACCGCACGTCATTATTCTGGATAAGGATGAGATGCCGAAGGACGAGAAGAAGGACAAGGGAAGCTTCAATTTTGAATGGCATCGCGACAATGGCAAATGGTCGACGATTGCGAGCTGCATCGGACTGATCCTCATTTGTCTGTTCTTCCTGCTGCACAGTGTTGCGAACCTGTTCCCGTACATCGAGACCGAAGAACTGACGCTGAAAGGCTGGAACTACGTGTGGCCGCTGCTTCTGTTCACGCTGGGTCTGACATCCGTCAACAGCAGCATCACGTTCGGCGTAACGATGATGGCGTTCGGCGGCTATGAATTCGTGCGCCGCGTTCTGCTCGGATACGGCAACACCGTGCTGCCGCAGATCCCGTGGTACGTGGTTCTGCTCGTTGCGGCGATCATCGCACTTGTGATGGTGATTCTCGGCAAGACGAACCTTTTCCGCAGGAA
>ONMC01000092.1 GCA_900318745.1 uncultured Eubacteriales bacterium | reverse complement strand
CCGCCCGCAAGCAGCAGTTCCGTGATCAGCAAACAGATTCTCGCAGTCCACATAAAAAACGCATATCCCCCGTTTTTTCGGATAGGATATGCGTTTTCTGTTTCTTTATCCGTTATTTCAGCCGCTTGCCTTCGCCGTATACCGCCACAATGTCTTTCGGCTCCGCAATATAGACCGCGCGGTCGAAGCGTTCGCGCAGCGTGAGCATGTCGGTGTCCGGATACTCGCGATCGTCGATGACCACCGCATGAAGCCTGTCGCCCTTTCGGAAACCGGGCTTTGCGCCGAAATACGATGCACCCGCGGTCGTGCCGAGATAGTATCCTTCGGCGACCGACAGAAACGGAATCGTCCAGTTCGATTCGATGCGCTTGTTTTTGGACGCACGGATCGACATCTGAATGACGTTCAGCATCGAAAGATGCGCGCCGCCCGCGATGTCGCTGCCCAGAACCACCTTGATCCCCTCGTCGAGCATTATGCGGATCGGCGCGATGCCGCTGCAGATGTTCGTGTTCGAATCGGCGCAGTGCACGACGGTCACACCGTTTGCCTTGATCGCCGCACGTTCCCGCGCGTCGCTGTGCACGCAGTGCGCCATCAGCGTATCGGACTTCCAGAGCCCGTATTTGTCATACGTCTCCCAGTACTGCGCGCAATCCGGATGCAGGGAGCGGACCCATTCGATCTCGCTGCTGTTTTCCGAGAGATGCGACTGCACCGGGAGGTTCCGCTCGTTTGCGAGCTTGCCGAGCCATTCCATCAGCTCGTTAGAGCAGGACGGCGTAAAGCGCGGCGTCAGCATCGGACGGATGTGCGAGAACCGATCGCACGCATCGAGCCAGCGCAGCGTTTCGCGCTTGCTCTCCTCAGTCGTTTCGCAATAATACGCGGGGCTGTTGCGGTCCATATTGACCTTGCCGACAAAGCCGGAAATGCCCGCGCGCTCGAGCTCCTCCATCAGGATCAGCGTCGCGTCCGTATGGATCGACGAGAACATGCAGACGCGCGTCGTGCCGTAGCCGACGAGACGGTCTGCAAACCGCCGATAATGCATGCGCGCATAGTCCGGATCGGCAAATCTTGCTTCGGTGCGGAAGGTATACGTGTTCAGCCAGTCCAGCAGCGGCAGATCCATGCCCATGCCGATCATCGGATACTGCGGCGCATGCAGGTGCATATCGCAAAACGACTGCATGATCAGCGCGTCGCCGTAGTCCGCGATCTGCGCGTCGGAAAAACGCTCGGGAAGCGTTTCGAACACGCCCTCGATCACGCCGTCGCCGTTCAAAACGATGCATCCGTGTCTGATAGCGTCAAGCTCGCCGAGCTTCGGGACCGTCAGGATATTGCCGAGCAGCGCATAATATCGCTTCGATGCGCGCACGTCGATGTCGCGAAGTTCTTCTTCCGTTGCCTCGACTGTCGTGAGAAGCTCCGGATGCGCCTTGATCACGCAGCTGCCGCCGACGTCGCCTTTGAGCTGCAAAAGCTCCGGGATCAGCGACTTCGGAAACAGCACGGGATTCCCGCGTCTGCCGTTTGCGATCGGTGCGACGATGCGCGTCGGGTCCTGTCGAAATGCGCTGAGAAGCCTTAAAACGGTTTCTTCCTTCACGCGGGGCTGATCCCCGACCGCGTACAGAATTCCGTCCGGATCGCTTTCTGACGCCGTTCTTGTGCCGAGCACAACGCTCGTCGCCATTCCCTCGCTTGCATGTGCGTTTTCCGCCACGACAAATCCCATCTGCTCGGCGGTCAGCTTTCGCTCGCCCGCATCGGGCTTGAGCACCGCAACACGCATGCAGAACTCGTCCTCCAGACGCGTGTAGAGTTCAAGCGCGTGCTGAAGCATCGGCTTGCCGTCGATCGGATATGCCAGTTTGTCACCGCCGAATCGCGAGCTGCTGCCCGCGGCGGTCAGTACCAATGCGATCTTCATTTGCGATACCTTTCACAGGGATTTCGGAATACGTATTTGCCGCAGTTCGGTCTGATGAGCCTGCCGTTTTCCACGACGAGCGTGCCGTTCAGGATCACGTCGCGCGTGCGTCCCGAAACGCGCATCCCCTCATACGGCGAATTGTCACATGCGTGCAGGTTGGTCTTCCACGAGATCGTATGCGGATCATTGGGATCGAAAACCACGATATCCGCATCGGAGCCCGTGCGCAGCACGCCTTTTTTCGGATACATGCCGAACAGCCGCGCCGCCCGTTCCGAAAGGAGCAGCGCCATTTGCTCGAGTGTGATCGCGCCGGTTTCGACTGCATAGGTATAAACAAGCTCCGCGCGGTTCTGCACGCCCGCACCGCCGTTCGGAATCTTCGAGAAATCGTCCCTGCCGAGCGCTTTCTGTTCCATTGTAAACGAGCAATGGTCGGTGCCGATAAAATCGATATCCTTCTTTTTCATGCCGTCGAGAATCGCCGCCCGGTCTTTTGCCTCCCGAAGCGGCGGAGACATGACAAACTTTGCGCCGTCCGGATCGGCATATCGGGATACGTCGAGCGTGATATACTGCGGGCACGTTTCGGCGTAGACTTCGACGCCGCGTTTGCGCGCCGCACGCACTTCCGACAAACCGTCAGCCGTGGAAAGATGCACCACCCACGCGGGCGATTTCGAAAGCTCCGCAATGCGCATCAGCCGCGCCACGCCCTCCGCTTCGACCGCCTGCGGCCGTGTGCGCGGATGCGCCGTCGGATCCGTATGCCCGACTGCCTTCTCTTCGGCGATGCGTGCCTGAAGTACATCGAAATTCTCGCAATGCACGCCGATGACGCCGCCGCGTTCGCCGATGAACTTCTGTGCGTCGTAGATCTGTCCGTCGCTGACCTTCATGGCAGGATAGACCATGTACATTTTGAACGAGGAAATGCCTGCCTTGAACATGTCGTCGACCTCGGCTTTTCTGTCGTCGTTCCATTCGGACACCGCCATATGAAAGCCGTAGTTGCACGAGCTTCTTCCGTCCGCCTTTTTGTGCCACAGTTCAAGCGCGTCGTGCATCGTCATGCCCCTGTCCTGGGTGGCGAAATCAAGCACCGTCGTCGTGCCGCCGACGATCGCCGCCTTCGTACCGGTCTCGAAATCGTCCGCCGTGACGGTCACGCCGAGATCGAGGTCGAAATGCGTGTGTGTGTCGATGAATCCGGCAAATACATAGCACCCGGTCGCATCGATCACGCGATCGGCTTCCGCTTCGATTGCCGGCGCGATCTTCGCGATCCTTCCGTTTTTCACCAGCACATCCGCTTTCTTTCTCCCGGTCGACCGCACGACCGTTCCGTTTTTGATCAGAATCTGCATCGCATTCGCCTCCGCACAGATTTTTACGAATATTATATTATCACATCCGTGCTGCTTTCGCAAGCGCATTGCAAAGAAAAGAGGTTCCCCCGCCGTTTCGGGAAGAACCTCTTTCGGTTTCGCGGTTGTTATGCTTCCGGAATATCGATCTGTATGATGATCAGTTCGCCTTCAAAACGGGTTCCGTCGCAGCGGTAAACGCCGTGATCGATCGATCCGTCCTGCATCGCGACGTCAACGACATACACCGTTCCCGGCTGAAGCTCCACCGGCATATCGGGAATACAGATGAATCTGTCGCCGTCTTCATCCTGTTTTGCGGAATAGGGCGCAAGGTCCTCGAACGCGTTTTCCACGCTCCAGACTTCCAGATACCGGACCCCCTGCGTCGGCGCATATGTTTCGAGATCGACCGTTCCGTAATAGTCGCAGTCATATTCCTTTCCGGCGATTACCATACGGTCCGTCCGGATCGGATCGCCGTACCGCAGGTTTTTGACATGCAGCCGATCCCCGTACCGCGCGGCAAGCTGCTTTGCCATGCTGTCGACCTCTCCGGAAGAGTCCATGGCGTCAATATCCGTATGCTGCCAGCCGTAGATCCCCATAATATCCCTGTCGCCGAGCCGGTCATATTCCCGGATAAAGTTCTCCGCCATGCAGTTTTCCCGGTAAGCGGACCGATGGAGACTGTAGTACTTCTTTCCCTGCTCGATGATTTCTGTTGCGCGGGCATATTCCTCCGAATCCTCCATGCCCGCCTCCTTCAGCATATCGAGATAGCGTGCGCCGATGGTATCATACTGATGTCCGACGTCCGTTCCGTGAAAGACGGTTTCCGGATAATCCTGTTTGATTTGCTTGAAAAAGTTGATATAGTCGCGCGAAAAAGCCTGCGTCCCCGTCCAATCCCAATAGATATCCTCCAGAATCCGATCCGAATCCTCATGCATCCAGACGTTCAGCAGTCCGGTCGTGTAGTACGGCATCTCGATGAACAGATCCCTGTTGCCTTTTGCATAGAATTCACCCCAGATCTCCAGTTCTTTGTTCAGAAACACGGGGTCGGAATGCCGTTCCCCGTACAAAAAGATCTGTCCCTTTGAAGGTTCCGGCGCGGGCGTCTCCGCGTTTTTCGGCGCGAGCGCCGCTTCGGCGGGTGCGGTCGCCGTCTCAAAGGAAGGGTTCGCTTCCGTCTCCTTCGGCGCGGCGCATCCCGCAAGCAGCAGGCAGAAGCTCAGCAGAATCACAATTCGTTTTTTCACGGAAATGCTCCTTTACCGTTCTTTTGATCGGAAACAGACGCAGATCTCTTTTCAGTCCGTTTTCTGTTTCCGAATCCATTATAATACAGCGGACTCGTGTATTCAACCGTGCTCTGTCCGAAATACCGCCTTTCATTTCGCCCGATTCCCGACATCCGAACCGTCGGAAGCGGAACGCACTGCCCCGTCCGCGTAAAAAAAGCACCCGCTTCGCAAAGAAGCGGGTGATGATTGCGAGATAATTATCTCTTGGAGAACTGAGGTGCACGACGGGCTGCATGCAGACCGTACTTTTTGCGCTCTTTCATTCTCGGATCGCGGGTAAGGAATCCCGCTTTCTTCAGCGTGCCGCGGAGTTCCGGGTCAGCGGTGAGCAGCGCGCGGGAGATGCCGTGACGAATCGCACCTGCCTGGCCGGTCGTACCGCCGCCGTAGACATTGACGTTCACGTCGAACTTGTCGGAAAGGTTCGTGAGAACCAAGGGAGCACGGACGATCATCTTGAGGGTTTCGAGACCGAAATACTCGTCGATGTCACGCTTATTGATCGTGATGTTGCCGGTGCCGGGGAGAAGACGAACGCGCGCGACGGACTTTTTACGTCTGCCGGTGCCGATGAAAGCTGTTTTTGCCATAGTCGTTCTCCTTCCTGATTATTTGAGCTCCAGCGTCTTGGGCTGCTGTGCTTCGTGGTTGTGATCCGGACCTGCGTAAACGCGAAGCTTCTTGAGCATCTTGTCACCCAGCGGGCCCTTCGGCATCATGCGGCGGATGGATTCATATACCGCAAACTCGGGCTTGGTCTCGAGCAGGGTGCGATAGCTGACTTCCTTGATTCCGCCCGGAAAACCGGTGTGGTGGATGTGCTTTTTCTGATCGAGCTTCCTGCCGGTCAGACGAACCTTCTCAGCATTGATGATGATCACATGGTCACCGCAATCAACGTGAGGCGTAAAGATGGGCTTATGCTTACCGCGGAGAATCGCAGCAACCTGGCTGGACAGACGACCCAGGACCATGTCCGTCGCGTCCACAACATACCAGCTGCGCTCTACGGTTTCGCCCTTTGCCATATAGGACTTCATGGCGATTCCTCCAATATAAATTTCAAATTCTTTGCTGCATTGCGGTGTCCTGTTGTCGGGGCTGTGACACATTCCTACCCAATGGCACACCGAATATACTAACAAAACAAAGTTAGGTTGTCAAGAAAAATTTTCAAGATTTTCGGGTATTTTTTTTGCTTTATTCGTGCAAAGTAAAGATAAACCGTTCATTCGGAGGTGCGCCGTGCGTCGTTTGATCCCGTATGTCATATTCGGACTGACGCTGTTCGCGATCGGGCTTCTTCTCATGACCGTTTTTCTGTCATGCGAGCCCACACATCCGTCGGCGCCCGCAAGGTTCGTTCAGGAGGTCATTATGCCGCAGCACACCGTTATCTATCCCATTCCCCGCCACGGATGCGGCGGACTCGGACTGCCCGCCGACCGGGAAACGCGCACGCAAGCGCCTGCCCGAAAAGGAGAGCGCGTATGAACCGTCGGTTTGATGCAAAGACGTATCAGAAGGAGGTCCTTCGCCGCGCGCCGAAAAGTCCCGTTGCGCCGCAATGCATCAAGGCGTTCGTGACTGGCGGACTGATCTGTGTGCTCGGGCAGGGACTGCATGACCTTGCCATGCTGCTTTTCCGCATTTCAACGCAGGACGCCTCCACCGTCGCCTCGATCGCGCTGATCTTTCTGACCGCACTTTTGACCGGCGTCGGCGTGTTCGACAGGATCGCATCCTTTGCCGGCGCAGGCACCGTCGTGCCGATCACCGGTTTTGCCAATTCGATCGCTTCTCCCGCGATGGAATACCGTCCCGAGGGATTCGTGCTCGGAATCGGTACCAAGCTTCTTTCGATCGCAGGTCCCGTGCTCGTTTACGGCATCATTTCCTCCGTGATCGTCGGGCTGATCTC
>ONMC01000007.1 GCA_900318745.1 uncultured Eubacteriales bacterium | reverse complement strand
GCGCGAATGCGCAGGCCGCCGTCGATCGCATCGTGGTCCGTGACCGAGAACAGCGAAATGCCCGCCTCCTTCACACGCGCAAGGAGTTCCTCCGGCGTGTCGGTGCCGTCGGAAACGGTCGAATGCATATGCAGGTCGATGTTGTTCGGAAACGGTTTCATTTCAAAGATTCTTTTTCAGCGTCAGAATGTTCTGTCCGTTGCGGTATTCGTACGCAACGTCGTCCATGATCTTCTTGGTCATAAAGATGCCGAGTCCCCCGATCTCGCGTTCGCCCGCGGGAAGCGCAACGTCCGGATCCCGATGCGCGAGCGGATCGTAGGGAACGCCGCGGTCCATAAATGTGATCGCAACGCGCAGCGGGTCTTCGAAAAACTCGACGCGCACGGTCGCGCTGCCGGTCTCCGGCGCATATGCGTAATGCGCGATGTTGATGAAGATCTCTTCCGCCGCGACCTCGATCTGCATCCGCGCCTTCATGGGACAGTCGTTTTCCTCGAAATGCTGTTCCAGAAACGCCTGCACGGCCGGAAGGTTTTCATCGACCGCCGCGACCTCGATCTCGTTTCGGATGAACAGCAGAGAGTCGACGGTGCCGAGAAGCTCCAGAAGCTCCTCCGTCCAATGCGCGATCTCTTTGCGATCCATCTCGTTTTCCATTCCGCGTCTGCGGATCGAGCGGCGGATCAGCCGCATATAGCCGATGATGCGCGCCTTGTCCTCGACCGCCTTGATCTTCTTTTCGTCGGTCGTGCCGAGATACGCCGAAAGCGCGCGGTGAAAGAACCGCTTGCCCGTTTCGGCGTCGAAGCCCTGAAACCGCAGGATGACGTCGTGATCGACCTCGGAGAAGCCGACAAACGAGTTGAAGATCGAACCGAGCTCAAAGATCGGATGTCCCACGGCGAGCGTGTCCATGTCGATGATCAGCACTTCGTCGTTCTGCAGCTCCAGATTCTTGGTATGATAGTCGCCGTGGATCATGTGGTCGTCGTGCGGCACGGCTTCGATCAGCGCGTACAGCTTGCGCCACGCATCCGCCGGAAGCCAGTCCTTTAAGAACATCGCCCAATCGAGCGCCGTTTCCCTCATGTCGGGCAGCTTGCCCTTCGGCACGGTCGTTGCGTGGATCTTCTTCAGCATCCGCACGAATTCCGCCACGCACCAGTCGAACTTGTCGGGATCGTTTTTCAGGATCTTCGAGAACGAACGCGCGTTCAGCAGTTCGAACACCGAACCGTAGCTCGAACCGACCTTGACGACGTCATAGGAGATCGCGGTCGGAATGCCCAGGATCAGCGCCAGCTTCGCCACCTCGCGTTCATGCTGAATATCGGCGAGCGCGTCGGCGTTTTTATAAACCTTTACGACGTTGTCCCGGTCGATGCGGTAGATCGTGCCGTTTGCGCCGCGCCCGATCTCCTCGCATCCCTCGATCGATACGACGCGGTACGCCTTTTCGACCTTCATCAGTTCGGTAAAGCCGGTCATATCGAGGATCTCATACACGTCGGAATGAACGCCCGTGATCGTCAGATCGGGATGGGTCTTCTTGATGCGCAGCAGCACCCGAAGCCCCGCGCTGGAAATATACCGGAGTTCGTCGGCATCCAGAACGACCGCCGCACCGTCTTTGCCTTCCAGTTCGGAAAGGATCTTCCGTTCAACCTCGGCGGCATTGCCGGAATCGATCCGTCCGTTCAGTGCAATCGTGACCGTCATAAACTCTCTCCTGTCGTTTTTTGTTTTGTTCCGAACAACGGGGCGATCGCCGCCTTTGCGAAGACGCCGATCCATTTACTCCATCTCATATGATTACCACGCTTTGTCCAACAAATGTCCAACAAACCGACCGCCCGTCAGGCGATCGGATCGCTTATGTCCGGTTCAGCGGGATGCGGATCGTGACGGTCGTTCCCGCATCCGAACCGCTTTCGACCGTCAAGGTGCCGCCGCACATTTTTTCGATGCGCTCGCGCACGTTGCGAATGCCGATGTGCGTGCCGCCCGCCGCCGTGACGGCTTCGGGATCGAATCCTTTGCCGTTGTCGCAAATGACGATCTCATGGAACCGCTCGGTGCTGCGCGAAGAAACGGTGACGATCCCCTCCCTGCGAATGCGCACGCCGTGACGGATCGCGTTTTCCACAAGCGGCTGCACCGTCAGCGCAGGCACGGAAAACCCCGCGTCCGACACATCGTATTCGACGCGCACGTTCGGAAACCGGATCATTTCGATCTCGGAATAGACGCGCGTGTGCTCGAGCTCCTTTGCAAAGGGGATCAGCGCCGGCTGATCGAGCGAATCGATGTTGCTCCGAAGGTAACTGCCGAACTTCTCCGTTACGTCGAACGCCCGCTCCGGATCGATGCGGCACAGCGCCTGAATGGACGACAGCGTATTGAACAGAAAGTGCGGCTGGATCCGGCTCATCATGATGCGGATGCGGTTTTCCGCCTCCAATGCTCTTTCGTGGTCGTGCACGAATTTCAGATGCAGCCAGATATAGAAGAACAGCGCGCTCGTCACCATGGCGATCGAAAGGAACGTGATGCCGCTCTGCGTATGCGCAACGAACGTGTCCATCACGGCGGCGCCGAATACCAGGACGACATTGAATATCGGAATGATGAGCCGGATCCGGTCCTTTTTCTCCTGTGCGGTGAACGTGAGATACAGAATATACAGCAGAATGACCGCGCTGACGATATGGCAGCAATACCCCAAAGGTCCGCGGTGATACCGGTTGTTCTCGATCCAGAAGCAGATGCCCGAAAACAGCGCGGTCGCGTTGACGGCTGCGTTCACGCCGAACAGGACCCAGGCGATCGTGTGCTTTTTATCCGGCGCGACGATGCTGCAGAACAGCAGCAGCACAAGCGGACGGACGGTGTAACCGTAAATCGCAAGGAGCGTTCTTGCGGGCGGCACATCTCCGTGAACGATCAGGTGATCGCTGACGATGTTTTCCGCAATCAGCGATGCGATCAGCACCGCGTTCAGCAGAAGCCGCACCCGCTGCTTCTTTTCGAGGTACGGATCGATCAGCGTGACGAGAGCAAGCCCGAGAAGTTCCAGGATCAGCGGGAGCAGCGCGATCAGATTGATTTCGGATGTGACGTCTTTCATAGGATCCTCCGTCCGGTTCCTTATACGGGCAGTATAGCATACGTTCGCGGGTTTTCAAAGAAAAAAAAACGGAAACGCCGGGCACGAAAAAACAGCAGACCGGCAAGCCGTATCTGCTGTTTCTCCACACACCTCTTAAGGAAAGATCGCGTTACGGTAATACGGGATTCTGCGGTGACGTCCGAAAAGCGGATCAGTTTCCCGCAAAATCGAGGATGCTGCTGATATGCGCCGCGCCGTCCGTATCCTCATACAGATAGACGAACGCATAGCCCGCCTGCGGATCCGCGGTGACCGTGCCGGATTCGCAGAAGATGCAGTACTGCATGCCCGATGCGGACTGCGTCGAAAGCAGTGCGACCGGCGCAAAGCTTGCCCCGAGGACCTCCGAAAGCGCCGCATCGAGTTCGGCGGAGAGCTCCTTCGTTACGACGGGCGATTCCGCCCGGGACCATCCGCCCATCGGCAGATCGGTATAGGTGCGCACGCCGGACATGATGACGTCGGTAAGCGTCACCTTTTTATCAAGATCCTCGTGAAGCAGAACGATCGCATACAGATCCTGCGAATCGGGCGCCGCGATCGAGGTTTCGCACAGGAACGCGTGATTCGTTCCGTTGACCTTCTGACTGCCGATATAGGCGACCGGCGTGTATTTGACGCCGACGGTCGTGTCCGAAATCTTTTTGAACAGCTTCTGCAGCTTCGAGGCGATCTCCGGGGTCTTGGGTCTGACCCATGCGCCTGTCGCTTCCTCCGTGGGCGCGGCGGTCGGCTCCTCGGTCGGCTCTTCGGTCGGTTCCTCGGTCGGCTCGGCGGTCGGTTCCTCGGTCGGTTCCGCAGTCGGTTCCTCGGTCGGTTCCTCGGTCGGTTCCGCGGTCGGTTCCGCAGTCGGTTCCTCGGTCGGCTCCTCGGTCGGTGCCGCAGTCGGTTCCGCAGTCGGTGCCGCGGTCGGTGCCGCGGTCGGTGCCGCAGTCGGCGCCGCAGTCGGCGCCGCAGTCGGTTCCGCGGTCGGCGCCGCGGTCGGTTCCGCAGTCGGTGCCGCGGTCGGTTCCGCAGTCGGCGCCGCAGTCGGCGCTTCGGTCGGCTTCGGCGTCGCCGTGGATTCCGGCGTCGCGGTCGGGACCGGGGTCGCGGTCGGGACCGGGGTTGCGGTCGGAACTGGGGTCGCGGTCGGCGCCGGGGTGTCCGTGGGTTTCGGCGTCGGTGTTTCGATCGGTTCGCCCGGCGGGTTCCGTTCGGCGTCGAACTCAACGACCTGCCGCACGGAGAACTCGCCCTGCGCGTTCATGTCCAGCCAGACGAACGAATACCCGGTTTCCGGATCGGGAACGACGGGCGTCGATTCTGCGGCGATGCCGGTCTGAACGGCGGAACGGCAGATGTCGATGATGCGGACGTCGCCGTCGCGTTCTTCATACAGGAAAACCAGCGCGAAGGTTTCGCGCGCGCCGGGGTAAACCACGGTCGCTCTCGTCAGGAACGTGTGCACGGTTCCGGTCACGACCTGTCTGCCGAGGTACGCGACGGGAACGTAGTTCACGCCCAAAAGACCCGTGAACGCCTTTTGAAAGAGCGCGAGCGCTTCTTCGGTCAGCGCGGGCGTGTCCGCCGTTTCCCACTCGGAGGGATCGACGTCGATCTCCGCGTCCTCCTCGTCCTCTGCGGGCGCGGGCGTAACCGCGGCGTCCTCCGTGGGCTGCGAATCCGGCCCGGACGGGATCGGCTCGCCGCCCGTGCAGGCAGTCAAAAGGGACAGTACCAGCAAAAGCGCGATACCGAAAGCAATCCATTTTTTCATGATGATCCACCTGAATCCTTTGTATAAGTGGCAGCGCATCGCTGCAAATCTACAGTTTGCGGCATCGTGTCCAACAAATGTCCAACAATCGATCCGTTTTTTCAAAAAACCGCGATATGTGCCCTGCCGGCGGAAGTTTTCAACAGGGAATCCGGGACGTGTTTTTCCGCCGTTATTGCCAATGACGATCGATTCTGATATACTGTTACAGTTATTTCAAGAACGTTCCGCTGTTTTGACCTTCATCCCGGACGGAATGCTTTCTTGATCGTTTCCGGCGCGTTTCATTGCCGCGGAACCGAAAGATTCAGATCATACAAAAGGATAACAAGGAGGAACCATGGCCAACACCATCGATTTCAAGGTGATCGACGAGATCCTCTCCCGCCGCCCGCGGGACGAACGTTCGACCATCGCGATCCTGCAGGACATTCAGGAAGTGTTTCACTATCTGCCGCGCGAGGTATTTCCGTATGTGGCAAGCGCGATCGGCGTCGGCGAAGCGCGCCTGTACGGCGTTGCGACGTTCTATGAAAATTTCTCTCTGGAGCCGAAGGGAAAGTACGTCATCCGCTGCTGCGACGGGACGGCATGTCACGTGCGCAACTCGCTTCCGATCTTAAACCGCCTGCGCGAAACGCTCGGGCTGTCCGAAGAGAAGAAGACCACGGACGATCTGAACTTCACCGTGGAAACGGTCTCCTGCCTCGGCGCATGCGGACTGGCGCCCGTCATGACCGTCAACGGCAAGGTCTATCCCGCCATGACGCCCGAAAAGGCGGATGAACTGCTTTCCGAGCTGAAATCGGAAATCGAAAAGGAGGGATCCGGACATGACGCATAAGCTGCAATCGAGAAGCGAACTCGCCGCGCTGCGCAATGCGTGCAAGCAGGCGTTTGCCGCGGAAAAAACAAAGATCCTCGTCTGCGGCGGCACGGGCTGTGTTGCGGGCGGTTCTCTCGACATTTATGCAAGACTGCAGGAGCTTCTGAACGAGAGAGGCATTCCGGCGGAGGTCGAGCTTGCGGAAGAGCCGCACGGCGACGTCGTCGGCATCAAAAAGAGCGGCTGCCACGGTTTCTGCGAAATGGGTCCGCTCGTGCGCATTGAGCCGAACGGATGGCTGTATACGAAGGTCAAGCTGTCCGACTGTGAGGAGATCGTCGGCGAAACGATCGAAAACGGTCGCTTCATCGAGCGTCTCGGCTATAAAAAAGAGGGCGAAGTCATCAAAAAGCAGGAGGACATCCCCTTCTATAAAAAGCAGACCCGCATGGTGCTCGAATCGTGCGGTCACATCAACGCCGGCTCCATCCGCGAATATCTCGCGCTGGACGGCTACAGCGCGCTGGAAAAATGCCTGTTCGAGCTGAGCCCGGACGACATCATCCGCGAGGTTTCCGAATCCAATCTGCGCGGCAGAGGCGGCGGCGGATTCCATACGGGCGAGAAGTGGGCGTCCTGCGCAAGACAGAAGGCGAACCCGAAGTACATCGTGTGCAACGGCGACGAGGGCGATCCCGGCGCGTTCATGGATCGCTCCATCATGGAGGGCGACCCGCACCGTCTCATCGAAGGCATGATCATCGCGGGTCTCGCGATCGGTTCGTCCGAAGGTTACATCTACGTACGCGCAGAGTACCCGCTGGCGGTCGAACGCCTTCAGACGGCGATCGCGCAGGCGGAGGAATACGGCATTCTGGGCGAAAACATTCTCGGCACGGACAAGCGCTTTTCGATCCACATCAACCGCGGCGCGGGCGCGTTCGTCTGCGGCGAAGGTTCGGCGCTGACGGCGTCCATCGAGGGCAAGCGCGGCATGCCGCGCGTCAAGCCGCCGCGCACGGTCGAACACGGTCTGTTCGACATGCCGACCAACCTCAATAACGTCGAGACCTACGCAAACGTGCCGATGATCATCAACCGCGGCGCGGCGTGGTATCGTTCCGTCGGTCCGGAAAACAGCCCGGGCACGAAGGCGTTTGCGCTGACCGGCAAGATCAACAACACGGGTCTGATCGAGGTTCCGATGGGCACGACGCTGCGCGAGGTCATCTTCGACATCGGCGGCGGCATGCGCGACGGCGCCGCGTTCAAAGCGGTTCAGATCGGCGGACCTTCCGGCGGATGCCTCACCGAAAAGGATCTGGATATCCCGCTCGACTTCGATTCGCTGAAAAAGGTCGGCGCAATGATCGGCTCCGGCGGTCTCGTCGTCATGGACGAGCATACGTGCATGGTGGAGGTGGCGCGCTTCTTCATGAACTTCACGCAGAACGAATCCTGCGGCAAATGCGTGCCGTGCCGCGAAGGCACGCGGCGCATGCTGGAGATCCTCGAGCGGATCACGGCGGGCAACGGCACCGAAGAGGACATCGATCTGCTGCTCGAGCTTGCGGACACCGTTTCGAACACCGCGCTGTGCGGACTCGGAAAGACCGCGCCTTCGCCGGTCGTGTCCACGATACAGAACTTCCGCGAGGAATATCTCGAACACGTTCGCGACAAGCGCTGCCGCGCGCATGTGTGCAGCAAGCTGAAGCGGTTCGTGATCGATCCCGATCTGTGCCGCGGCTGCTCGAAATGCGCAAGGAACTGCCCGGTCGATGCGATCAGCGGCGTTCTGAAGTCCCCCTATACGATCGATCAATCGAAGTGCATCAAGTGCGGCGCGTGCAAAACGAACTGCTCGTTCGGCGCCGTCAGAGAGGAGTATTGAGCCATGCAGATCACAAACATGATGGAAGTCAACGGCGTTCCCGTTCGGATCGAAAACGAGAGGAACCTTTTGGAAGTGATCAGCAAGACCGGCATCAAGCTGCCCGTGTTCTGCTATCATTCCGATCTGTCCATTTACGGCGCATGCCGGATGTGCATGGTCGAAGACGACCGCGGACGGCTGATGGCGGCATGCTCCACCGTTCCGAAGGCGGGCATGAAGATCAAAACCAACACGGACCGCCTGTTCCGCTACAGAAGAAACATCCTCGAGCTGCTGCTTGCCAATCACTGCCGCGACTGCACGACCTGCCAGAAGAGCGGAAACTGCACGCTGCAGGACCTTGCGGCGCAGTTCGGCATCCATACGATCCGGTTTGAAAACAATAAGGAAAAGACAGAGCCGGATACCTCGTCATACAGCATTGTACGCGATCCGTCCAAGTGTATTCTGTGCGGCGACTGCGTGCGTGAGTGCAACGAGATCCAGAACATCGGCGCGATCGACTTTGCAAACCGCGGCTCGGAAGCGATCATCACCACCGCGTTCGGTCAGCCGATCCTGGAATCCGCGTGCGTGCACTGCGGACAGTGCGCGGCGGTCTGTCCCACGGGCGCGATCATCGTCAGAGACGATACCCGCACCGTATGGAAGATGCTGGATGATCCCAAGACCTTCGTCACCTGCGAGATCGCGCCGGCGGTGCGCGTCGGCATCGGTCGGGAACTGGGGCTCGGCGACGACGAAAACGCGATGGGGCGCATCGTGGCGGCGCTGCACCGCATGGGCTTCGACGAGGTTTACGATACCGCGACCGGTGCGGACATGACCGTTATCGAAGAGGCGAACGAGTTTGTCGACCGCGTGCAGAACGGCGGCGTGCTGCCGATGTTCACCTCCTGCTGCCCCGCGTGGATCCAGCTTGCGGAAAAGCGCTATCCCGAATTGCTGCCGAACATCTCCACCTGCCGTTCGCCGATGGGCATGTTTGCCGCGGTCATCAAGGAATATTATAAGGATAAGCTGCCCGAAGGCAAAACGCGCCATTATCACGTTGCGCTGATGCCCTGCACGGCAAAGAAATTCGAGGCGAAGCGCGACGAGTTCAAAACCGAACTGGGTCCGAACACCGACGAGGTCATCACGACGCAGGAACTGATCCGCATGATCAAGCGCTCGGGCATCATGTTCCACGACATCTTCGGCGTCACCGGCGGCGTGACCGAAGCGGTCCTTCGCAAGATCGCAACGGACGGGACCCGCACCTCGCTCGAACAGATCAAGTATACCGGCGTGCGCGGCATGGATTGCCTCAAGGAAGCGACCGTGCCGCTCGGCGATCGCGAACTGCATATCGCGGTTGTCTCCGGACTCGGCAATGCGCAGAAGGTGATCGAAATGATCAGGGAAGGACACGCGCATTACGATCTCGTCGAGGTCATGGCGTGCCGCGGCGGCTGCATCTCCGGCGCGGGTCAGCCGTACATCTCGCAGCGTCACCGCAGCAAGCGCGGCGAAGGTCTGTATCGTTCCGACCGTGTGTCGATGATCAAGCGTTCGCAGGACAATCCGCTGATGAACGAGCTTTACGCGACCGTTCTGAAGGGCAAAGAACACGAGCTTCTGCACGTGCACTACCGGAAACACGAATAAACGTCGCCCGACCGTACGGTTTGCCGTATGCGCTCCGTCGGGTCGGTTGAAAAAACGGTTCAACAGGAGGAAACCATGCTGCAAATCGGAAGGAAAGGTCACATCGAAAAGACGGTTACGGACGATATGTCTGCCGCGATCTGGGGAAGCGGCGAACTGGACGTGTACGCAACGCCGTGCATGATCGCGCTCGCGGAGGAAACCGCCTGGCGCAGCGTACAGGACGGACTGGAGCCGGGTCAGGCAACGGTCGGCACGAAGATCGACGTTGCGCATCTTGCCGCCACGCCGATCGGCATGCGCGTGTGGTGCGACACCGAGCTTAAGGAGATCGACCGGCGCCGGCTCGTCTTTTCCGTCAGCGTCTTCGACGAAGCGGGAAAGATCGCGGAAGGCACGCACGAGCGCTTCATCGTCGACGTCGAAAAATTCCGTCGGAAAGCCGCCGCAAAGGCGGGTCGGTGATCCGGATCGGCACGGAAGGGATCCAAATGGAAGGAAGCATGACGGTCCGGCCGCACCATGCGCTTTGCGCGCGGTTTTTTGTCGGAAAAGGATACAGCGAGGCGTTCGTACAGCACATGTACGCAACGCTGCGCGCGCTGAACGACGGCGCCGTCGTGACGCTGACCGACGGATGCGACGCGATCTGCGCCGGTTGTCCGAACAACCGCGGCGGCATTTGCGAACACGACGAAAAGGTGCGCGCGATCGATCGCCGCTCGCTTTGCGAAACGGGGCTTGCCTTCGGACAAACGCTTTCGTGGCGCGACCTTTCGGCGCTTATGCGCGAACGGATCGTTTTGCGCGACGCTCTGAAGACGGTCTGCCGCGACTGCGAATGGATCGCGCTTTGCGAGAGCCGCCGCGAAGCGGAAAAGGAGCGATAAATGGCTTTCAGACAGATGCGCCGCTTTAAACAGGCGCTTTCGGACGCGGAATGCGCGAAGATCCTGTCCTCCGAGCGGCGCGGCACGCTTGCCGTGATCGGAGACGACGGGTATCCGTATGCCGTTCCGATCAACTTTTACTACGATGAAACCGAGCGCCGGATCACGTTTCATTCGGCCGGCAGCGGGCACAAGTTCGATGCGATGCAGCGCTGCGACAAGGTATGCTTTACGGTGTACGACGCCGGCGAACAGCGCGGCGACTGGTCGTACTACGTCAAAAGCGTGATCGTGTTCGGCCGCGTGAGACCCGTGACCGATCCCGCGGAAAAGTACCGCAAGGCGAAGGCGTTCGGGATGAAATATTATCCGAGCGAGGAAGAGCTTCTCGGCGAGCTTGCGCGGGATCTCGAGCGCGCGCAGATCATGGAGATCCGGATCGAACAGATGAGCGGCAAGCTTGTGCATGAAAAATGAGAGAAAAAAACTGACCGCCGGCATTCTGGCGCATGTGGACGCGGGTAAGACCACGCTGTCCGAAGCGCTTTTGTTTCGCGCAGGCGCGCTTCGAAAGCCGGGACGGGTCGATCACCGCGACACGTTTCTGGATACGCACGTCCTTGAGCGCGAGCGCGGCATCACGATCTTTTCCAAGCAGGCGCGCATCCGAACGGACGCGCTGGATCTGACGCTGCTCGACACGCCGGGGCATGTGGACCTTTCCGGCGAAACGGAACGCGCGATCCTTGCGATGGACGTCGCGATCCTCGTGATCAGCGGCACGGACGGCGTGCAGGCGCACACGGAAACGCTGTGGTCGCTTCTGAAGCGCGCGCGGATCCCGACGTTTGTATTCGTGACCAAGATGGACGCCGCGAAGCGCAGCCGCGAGGAGATCCGAAAAGAGCTGTGCGCCTGCTTCGGCGAGGGCTTGCTTGAGCTTTCCGACACGGAATCGATCGCGATGCTGTCCGAAGCGGCGCTGGAAAGCTACATGCGCGACGGACGCGTGCCGGACGAACAGATCGTCCGGCTGATCCGCGCGCGCAGGCTGTTTCCCGTATCGTTCGGCTCGGGATTGAAGCTCGACGGCGTGGACGATTTTTTATCGCTTTTGACGCGGTTTGCGCCGGTCCCGCCGCGCCCCGCCGTATTCGGCGCAAGGGTCTATCAGATCGCGCACGATCCGCAGGCGGGACGACTGACCTATCTGAAGCTCACCGGCGGCACGCTTTCGGTGCGCGATACGCTGCGCTATCGCAGCGCGGACGGCAGCGTCGTCGAGGAAAAGGCGGCGCAGCTGCGGCTGTATTCCGGCGCGAAGTTTGAATCGGTGCAGCAGGTATCGGCGGGCGACGTCGCTGCGGTGACGGGTCTGACGCAAACGCGCCCCGGACAGGGGCTCGGCGCGGAATCGGACGCCGAAGCGCCGCTTTTGACGCCGGCGCTCGGATACCGGATCGGACTGCCCCCGGGCACGGATGCGCGCACGGTTCTGCCGAAGCTGAAGGAGCTCGAGGAGGAAGAACCGCTTCTGCACATTGTGTGGCAGCCGGCGCTCGGCGAGATCCAGGCACAGCTGATGGGCGCTTTGCAGACCGAGGTGCTTGCATCGCTGATCCGCGAACGCTTTGACCTTGACGTGACCGTCGGCGCGGGGCGCGTCCTGTATCGCGAAACGATCGCCGCGCCGGTCGAGGGCGTCGGACACTTTGAACCGCTTCGGCATTATGCCGAGGTACATCTTTTGCTGGAGCCCGGCGAACCCGGCAGCGGGCTCGTCTTTGATTCCGCCGTCAGCGAAAACGACCTCGATCTGAACTGGCAGCGGCTGATCCTGACGCATCTTGCGGAAAAGGAGCATCTCGGCGTGCTCACCGGCTCGCCTCTGACGGACGTGAAGATCACGCTGATCGCGGGACGCGCGCATCTCAAGCACACGGAGGGCGGCGATTTCCGGCAGGCGACCTATCGCGCGGTGCGGCAGGGGCTGATGCAGGCGCAGAGCGTGCTGCTTGAACCGTACTACCGGTTCCGGCTCGAAGTGCCGTATTCCGACGTGGGTCGGGCGATCAGCGACATCCGGGCGATGGGCGGCGAACACGGCGCGCCCGAGGAAGCCGGAGAAAAGGTCGTGCTCACCGGCGCCGCGCCGGTCGGCGCGATGACGGATTATGCGGCCGACGTCGCCGCCTATACCCGCGGCAAGGGACGCTTTTCGTGCCGGGTGGACGGGTATCGCCCGTGCAAAAACGCGGAGTCCGTGATTGCGGCGATCGGGTATCGCCCGGAAGCGGATCTCGACAACACGCCGGACAGCGTGTTCTGCGCGCACGGCGCGGGCTTTACGGTGAAGTGGCGCGACGTTCCCCGCTACATGCATCTCGACACCGGCGTCGGCAAAACGCCGCCGTCCGAACAGAGCAGCACGACGGTGCGGCGGCAGAACCTGAACCTGGATGAAAAAGAGCTTGAGGCGATCATGGAGCGCGAGTTCGGTCCGATCCGCAGGAGCGTGTATTCCGCGCCGCGCACCGTCGGCGCCGAACCGTCCGAACCGCCGCGGGACAGGGCGCCGGAACGCATTCTGGTCGACGGCTACAACGTGATCTTCGCGTGGGACGATCTGAAGGCGCTGTCGGAAACGAACCTCGACCTTGCGCGAAACAGGCTCGCCGAACTGCTGATCAATTATCAGAGCTATACGGACAACGAGGTCGTGCTCGTGTTCGACGCGTACCGGCGCACCGACAATCCGGGCGCGAAGATCAACGAAGCGGACCTGCACATCGTGTATACGAAGGAGAACGAGACCGCGGACATGTACATCGAGCGGCTCGTCGAAGAAATCGGCAAAAACGAAACGGTACGCGTGGTGACAAACGACTCGCTGATCCGGCTCGGCGCGCTGCGTTCGGGCGTGCTGCGCACCTCTTGCGCCGCGTTTCGCGCCGAGGTGGACGCCATTACGGAACGGATCGCAAAGGCGATCGGAGAGAACGGAAAAACGGTATGGAAAATCGGGAGTTTCAAAAGCGCATCGACGATCTCAGAGATCGCGCCGACCGACGGGGAATCGTAACAAAAACGGATTTTCTGACGCCGGCGGAGCTGGCTCTTTTGCGCCGGTATGTGAAAAGCGACCGCATGATCCTGCACGGCGGACAGCCGGACTGCGACCGGCAGGCGGCGTTTTTTCTGCCCGACTATGTACAGCCGCAGGACTTCGATCCCGGCGAATACCTGTGCGCGATCCGGATCGACGCGCATTTCGGCACGCCGGGGCACCGCGATTATCTGGGCGCGGCGCTCGGTCTCGGGATCCGGCGCGAGTCGCTCGGCGACATCCGCATCTTCGGCGAAACGGCGTATCTCTTTTGTCTGCCCGCGGTGCAGCAGCTTTTGCTGGAGGAATGGAACAAGGTCGGACGCGTCAGCGTGACGGTCTCTCCCTGCGAGCTTGCCGACGTTCCCGCGCCCGTCGTTCGGGTCAGACCCGTTTCGTTCACCGTGAAGAGCCTGCGTCTTGACGCGGTGACCGCTTCGGTGTTCGGCATGAGCCGCACCGCCGCGGCGGAACGGATCCGCGCGGGCGAGGCGTCGCTCAATTATCTTGCGACGGAGCACACGGACGCGCCGGTCGGGGAAGGCGACGTGATCTCGCTGAAAGGGCACGGCAAAGCGCGCGTCACGCGCATCGGCGGACGCTCCAAAAAGGATCGGCTCTTTGTCGAAGCCGAAGTGTTTTTATAATTCCGGAATGGTTTCGCCGCGCTTCAGAAGCCGGACAAATCCCTTTGCGGTGCGCAGCTCCGGGTCCTTGAAATGATTGCCCGGATTCCATTCGAGCACGCAGTCCGTCCCGTTTGCACACAGCAGCGCGTGCGCTTCGCGGATCCGATCGCCGACCGCCGACATCACGGGGTTGCGCGTTCGTTCCTCGCGATCGCCGAGCGACAGATACACGTGCTTCGCGCGGATCGGATGCGTTTTCAGATACTCCGCAAAACCGGGAAACCACATCGACGGCGACACCGCGGCAGCGCCCGCAAACGCGTCCGTCTCATGCGCCGCCCACAGCGCAAACAGACCGGCGAGCGAATACCCGCCGATATCATATGTTTTGCTCCGATCCGTGCACAGCGGCAGGATCGCATCGAGCGTATCGCGCGCGCCGCAGCCGAACGGCTCGCTGCCGAACACCGGCGGCGCGGTCCACGGCGACAGATCGCGGTTCCAGCTGCCGACGCGAAGCGCGATCAGAAAAAAGTCCTTCGTTTCGGCTTCGATCGCCGCGACCTCGCCTTCGATCACGGCAAGGTCGTGCGCGTCGACCGGCTGGATCAGGACGTTCTTCGACGCCGGATCGCCGTAGGTCATCCGCTGCATCGCCTTTATGCCTCGAACCGTTCGATCGCGGTCTCGTTCACGTATTCCGCTTTCAGCGCGCCGAGCCGCAGATAATGCGGCTGCGTTCCGTGCGCCTTCAGCGCTTCGGCGTCGCGCCATTTTTCGACCAGCAGCAAATCGTCTCCGCCCGCGAACGGAAGGAAGTAGGCATACTGCATGTTGCCGTCCTCTTTGCGGCAGGCGGCGTCGATGCCCTCCGAAACGATGCGTGCAAGATACGCGTCGCGCATGCCGGGCTTGCACCGGTACGTCACATTCAATACGATCATACGATTTCTCCTTTTCTTTCAGCGATTTCGTTCCGACACCGGAAACCGGTCGGTCCGGTATGCGTTCCATACGTCGATGCGGTCCGCTTCGTCGATCGTGCGGATGACCCTTGCGGGCACGCCGCCGACGATGCTGTTCGGCGGAACGTCGTGCAGCACGACCGCGCCGGCGGCGACGATGCTGTTTTCGCCGACCGTGACCCCGCCCGAGATCGTCGCGTTCGAGCTGATCCAGCAGTTCTTTTTCAGCGTGATCGGCGCGGCGTATTCGAGATCGTGCACGCCGTCCGGGTATTCTTTGATCATGCGCTCGTCCGCAAGATACGGATGCAGCGGCGTCGCGAGCGTGACGTTCGCGCCGACCATGACGCCGTCCTCGAGCGTGATCGGGGCGATGTCCAAAAACACACAGTTATAGTTGATGAAGCAGTCCTTTCCGACGAGGATGTTCACGCCGTATTCGCAGTAAAACGGCGCGAAGAGCCCGAGGTCCTTACCGACGCAGGACGGGATCAGCCGTTCGAGCAGGCGCTGTTTTTTGCGCTCGCGCGAAAACGGCGTGCGGTTGAACCGGTCGCACAGCGAAAGTCCCCGGATATGGCATTTGTCGATCTGCGGATCCGCCGGATTGTACAGCCGTCCCGACGTCATGCGTTCCCATTCCTTCATCGTTCCGTCCTCTCTTTTCATTCCGTTCGCGCTGCGCGTTTCACCGCGCAAGCGCGCAAAACGCCGCCCCTTTTTCGGGAGCGGCGCCTGGTTTTTATCTTCTTCTTGCGCTTCGCGCAAACGAAAGCAGACGCATCACGGTCACAAACGAGCCGAGCGCGGCGAGCACATAGGTGAGCGCGGCGGCGCGCAGCATCTTCTTTGCGCCGGGCAGTTCTTCGTCGGTGAGGTATGCGCCGGCGGTCAGCATTTCGAGTCCGCGGCGCGACGCGTCGAATTCGACCGGCAGCGTGACGAGCTGGAACAGCAGAACCGCGGCGTACAGCGCGACGCCCGCCAGCGCGACGTAATAGCCGGCGTTGCCCGCAGCGGACACGAACGCCGAGATCAGGATGCCGCCCATCACGAGAAGCGGTCCGATCCGGCTGCCGAGGTTGGCCGCGGGAAGGATCGCGCTGCGGATGCGCATCAGGGGATGATCCTCCTGATACTGCATCACGTGCCCGATCTCGTGCGCCGCAACGGCGTACGCGGAAACCGAGTTCGATCCGTATACGGCTTCGGACAGTCCGACGACCTGATTCTTCGGGTCGAAATGGTCGGTCAGCTCGCCGGCGACCGGCTGGATCGGCAGCGTCAGCCCGTTTTGCATCAGCAGCTCCTGTGCAAGCTGTCCGCCGTAGATCCCGCGCGCGGTCGGATTTTGCGCGTACCGCTGAAAAACGCTCTGCACATGCGCCTGTGCAAAGAGCGAAAGAAACATGATGACGATTGCAAGAATAAAGTAGATCATGTCCATATTATAACGTGAAGCGCGCAGAAATACCATTGCAAAACGTGAAAAATATGTTATAATTCTCTGTACATCATGCGAAATAACGGGGCTTATCCCTTTAGGAGGCAGGTTTTATGCAGTATCTGAAACTCAAGGACATTCAAAAGGCGCCGGAGTCCTATGTCGGCGCGATCACCGTCTGCGGTTGGGTGCGCACCGCGCGCGAAGGCAAGGCGGTCGGATTCATCGAACTCAACGACGGCACCTCGTTCCGTCCGGTGCAGATCGTGTACGAGAACGACGAGCGCAAGCTCGGCAAGGGCATCACGACCGGCTGTGCGATCGTCGTCGACGGCGAGCTGGTGCTGACGCCGGACGCACCGCAGCCGTTTGAGATCCGTGCGAACGCGATCACGATCGAGGGCGAATGCCCCTCGGACTATCCGATGCAGAAAAAGCGTCACACGCTTGAATACCTTCGTACCATGCAGACGCTGCGCCCGCGCACGAACACGTTCCTTGCGACGTTCCGCGTCCGCTCGGTCGTGGCGGCGGCGATCCATGAGTTCTTCCAGGACCGCGGGTTCGTTTACGTGCACACGCCGATCCTGACGAACGCCGACTGTGAAGGCCGCGGCGAGATGTTCCAGGTGACGACGCTCGATCTCGAAAACCTGCCGAAAACCGAGGACGGCAAGGTCGACTATTCGCAGGACTTCTTCAAAAAACCGGTGCACCTTTCCGGTTCCGGTCAGCTCTACGGCGAAGCGTTCGCGCTGGCGTTCCGCAACATCTACACCTTCGGTCCGACGTTCCGCGCCGAGTATTCCTTTACCGCGCGCCACGCGAGCGAGTTCTGGATGATCGAGCCGGAGATGGCGTTCTGCGACCTCGAGGGCGATATGGACGTTGCCGAAGCGATGGTCAAGTACATCATTCAGACGGTTCTGGACCGCTGCCCCGACGAGATGGAATTTTTCAACAAGTTCGTCGACAAGGGGCTGTTCGACCGGCTCCACAACGTGCTGCACAACGAGTTTGAACGCCTCACCTATACCAAAGCGATCGAGATCCTGAAGGACAGCGGCGTGCAGTTTGAATACCCGGTCGAATGGGGCGTCGATCTGCAGAGCGAGCACGAACGCTACCTCACCGAAAAGGTCTTCGGCAAGCCGGTATTTCTGACCGACTATCCGAAGGAAATCAAGTCGTTCTACATGCGCATCAACGACGACGGCAAGACCGTCGCGGCGGCGGATCTGCTGGTGCCCGGCGTCGGCGAGATCGTCGGCGGCAGCCAACGCGAGGAACGCTACGACGTGCTCGACGCGCGCTGCAAGGAGCTCGGCATGGACATGAGCGAGTATCAGTGGTTCCTCGATCTTCGCAAGTACGGCGGCGTGAAGCATGCGGGCTTCGGACTCGGCTTCGAGCGCATGGTGATGTATCTCACCGGCATGCAGAACATCCGCGACGTTCTGCCCTTCCCCAGAACCGCGGCGAACCTCGAAATGTAAAAAACCCGCCCTCCCGAGAGAGGACGGATCTTCAAAGCAAAAAACGCTCCCCTTTTTGCAGGGGAGCTGTTTTTTATTTCTTCTTTGCCAGAATGCCGACCAGCAGGACCGCGACCGGCAGCAGCAGCGCGAAGATCAGGTTGACCAGATTCGCAGCGGACTCAAGATACACGAATCTCACAACAAGCGCCGAAACGATCAGCACGCTTGCGCCGATGATGACGACCGTTTTTGCGATCCGGTTTCTGAACGCGAAGATCGCCGCGATCAGGAACAGCACGATCACCGCGAGTTCGAACACAACGTCCACGGCGTTCAGGATCAGCGCGGTCTGCACGTTGATCGCGCGACGGTGCACGGTCGTGATCACAAGCATGAACACGATGTGGGCGAACGCGAGCAGCACGAGCATCAGACTTGCGGCGCCGAACAGGGATGCCTTGCGCTTCTTTGCCTGCAAGAGGCAGTACAGCAGCACGAACACTTCCGCCGCGATCGTGAACAGATACGAAACCAGCGACTGCAGACGGTTGATCGTGAAGAGGAACGAGCTGCCGAACGACGACATGGCGATCTGCGACGAGATCACGCCGTACAGCGAGAACAGCAGCGCAAGTCCCGCAAGGATCGCCGGCGCGATCAGTATCTTGCCCGGCTGCTCCGGTGCGGGTTCGACCGGCTTCGCGCTTTCTTCGACCGGTGCGCCGCAGTGTAAGCAGAATTTGACGTCGTCGGGGATCTCCGCCCCGCATTTTTTACAGTACATGTTGATACCCCCCGGATCATTTCTTCGATGATTGTATCATAAACCGCGCGGCATGGCAAGCGCCGGCGCGAAAACAGCGCGCGAAACGGTCCGCCGTGCGTGCGGGCGTTACTGCTCGCTTTCGAACTGCGCGCGATAGAGATCGCGATAGAAGCTTTCGGTCTGCATCAGCGCGTCGTGCGTGCCCTGTTCGACGACCCTGCCGTTTCGCATGACGAGGATGTTGTCCGCGTTGCGGATCGTGGAGAGCCGGTGCGCAATGACGAAGCAGGTCTTGTCCTGCATCAGCTCGCGCATCGCCGCCTGGATCTGCTGTTCGGTGCGCGTATCGACGTTGCTCGTCGCCTCGTCGAGGATCAGCATGTTCGCATCCAACAGCATCGCCCGCGCGATCGTCAGAAGCTGTTTCTGTCCTTTGCTGATGCCCGCGCCGTTGTCGGACAGCACCGTCCGGTAGCCGTCGGGCAGGCGCGAGATGTAGCTGTGGATATGCGCCGCCTTCGCTGCGGCGACGACCTCCGCTTCGGTCGCGTCCTTTTTGCCGTACGCGATGTTGTCGAAGATCGTTCCGGTGAACAGCCAGGTGTCCTGCAGGACCATCGCATACGCCTTCCGAAGCGACGCGCGCGTGACGGAGCGGATCGGCTGTCCGTCGACGCGGATCTCGCCCTTGTCCACGTCGTAAAAGCGCATCAGCAGGTTGATGATCGTCGTCTTGCCCGCGCCGGTCGGTCCGACGATCGCGATGAGCGAGCCCGGCGGCGCCGAAAGATCGAATCCGGTGATGATCGGGCGGACCTTGTCATAGGAGAAATTGACGCCGTCGATCTGCACGTCGCCGCGCACGTCGGAAAGCTCCTTCGCATCCGCGGCGTCCGCCGCCTCCGGTTCCGCATCGATCAGCGCGAACACGCGCTCCGCCGCCGCAAACGCGCTCTGCAGTTCGGCGATGATGTTCGCGACCTCGTTGATCGGACCGGAGAACTTGCGCGAATACTGCACAAAGCTCGAAAGATCGCCGAGCCGGATCCTGCCCTTTAAGAACAGCCACGAACCGATCACGCATACCAGCGCAAGCGAGACGTTGTTGATGAACGTGACCGACGGACCGGTGACGGTGCCGTTCGCCTCGGCGCGCGTATAGGCGTTGACCGCCTCGGTGTTCTTTTCCTCAAACTTCTCCTGCACCGCCTCTTCGCGCCCGTACGCGCGCACGGTCTTCTGCCCGCCGAGCATCTCCTCGACGAAACCGTTGAGCTCGCCGAGCTTTTTCGAGCGGAAGCGGAACATCGGGCGCACGCGGTTCGCAAGCCAGCGCGTGAACAGGATCGTGATCGGGATCGTGACCGCAAACACGGGCACGAGGATCGGCGCGATCGAGAGCATCATCACAAGCGAAACCGCAACGGTGATCGTGCTCTGCAGGATCTGCAGCGCGTCCGCCGCCAGCGACTGGTTGACCGTGTCGACGTCGTAGGTGATGACGCTGACGATGTCGCCGACCTGCCGGTTGTCGAAGTACGCGACCGGCAGCCGCGTGAGATTTTCGAAGATGTCGTGCCGCATCTGCTTCGCGACCCTGCGCGAAAGCCGGATCATGACGTACTGCAGCAGATACGAGAACCCGCTCGACAGCAGATAGCATCCCGCCATCCATGCCGCCGAGGTCAGAACGACTTTGAAATCGACGCCGTTCGGGTCGGTGATCGCGTTGATCGCCTGCCCCGAGAGCTTCGGTCCGTACAGCGACAGCAGCGAGGACGCCGCGGAAAGCAGCACGGCGAGCACGATCATGAGCCGGTTTCTGCCCATGTACTGCCACATGCGCTTCAGAAGCTTTGCGCGGTTCTTTTTCGTTCCGGAAGCCTGCTTCATGCGTCCGCCTCCTCTCCGGTGCCCATCTGCGATTCCGCGATGAGCCGGTATTCGGCGCACGTTTCGAGCAGCGTGTCGTGATCGCCCGCGCCGATCACCTTTCCGTCCTCGAACACGAGGATCAGATCGGCGTGCCGCACCGAGGAGATGCGCTGCGCGATCAGGATCGTGGTGACCGCGCCGCGCGCGTGAAGCGCCTTTCGAAGCGCCGCGTCGGTGCGGTAGTCGAGCGCGGAGGACGCGTCGTCGAGGATCAGGATCTCGGGATCGCCCGCAAGCGCCCGCGCGATCAGAAGCCGCTGCTTCTGCCCGCCGGACAGGTTGTTGCCGCGGATCGACACCGCGGCGTCCATGCCGCCGTCCTTGCCGCGGATGAACTCCGCCGCCTGCGCATCGTTCGCCGCACGCTCGATCGCCTCGTCCGGAATGTCGCGGAAGAAGCGGATGTTTTCTTTGATCGTGCCTTCGTGGATGAAGTCGTTCTGGAACACGACGCCGAACTTTGCGGCCAGCGCCGCGCGGTCGAACCCGCGCACGTCCTGCCCGTCGATGTACACCGCGCCGGACCCGACGTCATAGACGCGCATCAGAAGATTCACGACCGTGCTTTTGCCGGAGCCGGTCGCGCCGAGGATACCGAGCGTCTGCCCGCGTTCGAGCGTGAACGACAGATGCGAAAGGTTTTCGCCGACGCCCGTGTACGAGAACGTGACGTCGCGGAACTCGATGTGCGGCGCCTGTGCTTCTGCGGGCTTCGCTTCGATGCGCTCCAGCTCCTTCGGAAGCTCCAGCACGTGCGCCACGCGCAGCGCCGACGCCTGCGCGCGCGACGACAGAATGAAGATGCGCGTCACGCCGAGCATGGCGTTCAGGATCATGATGAAATACTGCAGAAACGCGACGATGACCGACGCGCCGGTGTGCCCGCCGGATACGCGATACGCGCCGACCACGACGACCGCGGTGAGCCCCAGGTTCAGCACCAGCGACGCCACGGGGTTGTTGATCGCCGTGACCGCGCCCGCCTTCGTGTCGGTCGCGCTCAGCGCGTCGTTGACACGTCCGAACCGCGCGCGCTCATAGTCCGTCTTGCTCAGCGCCTTGATGACGCGCACGCCGGTCACGTTCTCCTGCACGACGCGCACCATGTCGTCGAGCTCGCTCTGCTCCTTTGTATAGAGCGGAATGCTCTTTTTGGTGACAAGCCACACGGTCAGCGCGATGATCGGCAGCAGCGCCGCGAGCACGAGCGCCAGCGTCGGCTCCATCGTCAGCATCATGACCACGCCGCCGACCAGCAGAATCGGCGCGCGGATGCCGAGCCGCTGTCCTCTTGCCAGAAACTCGTTGACGCGATAGGTGTCGCTTGTGAGCCGCGATTCGGCGCTCGGCAGCGTCAGCTCGTCCATCTGCCGCGCGGAGAGCGAATTCAGCTTTTCGAACAGATCGAAGCGGAGCTTCTGCGTGATCTTTCCGGAGCTCTTCGCCGACATGCGGTTTGCGATGATGTTCATCAATAGACAGGCCGCCGCGCACGCCAGCATCGCCCCGCCGTACCACCAGATGCGCCCCTGCTGCCCGGGCACAACACCCTCTCTGAGGATGCGCTCCATAAAATAGGGTACAAAAAGCTCAGCGACCGCGCCGCCGAGCTTGATGATCATCGTCAATGCGATATAAAAGATGTACGGACGGATGTATCCGCGAAGCTTGCCCATGTGTGCCTCATACTGCGCCGGTCGGCGCGCTCTGTCAGCGTTCGGTCGGACGGTATTTCAGCGAGAAGAGCATCAGACCGAGCGCAAAGAACAGATAGAAAAGGAACGGAATCGCCAGACTGAAGACCGCAGCCGGCGGGATGTCGCCCTGTCCGACGGGCAGGTGTACGAACAGATCAAATGCACGGAAGGCGATGAACAGAATCGATCCGATCAGTCCCGTGGCAAGGAACCGCTTTCCGGCAAACGCAAGAATGCCGGAGACGATAAACAGAATTGCGGCAGCCGAAGGGAGCGCGGCGTAAACGATGTTGATCCAGTGTCTGAACAGCGCCGCGGTGTTCAGTCCGCTTCTGAAAAAGGTGGAAACGACGACTGCCAAGGCCAGCGCCGTGCAAAGGAACGCGATGCCGCACGGCACGGGACGCGCACCCTTTTGATATCCGTCTGCCAGCCAGATCACCATCAAAACGGCGGCGATCAGCAGCAAAAACGGCAAAAAGAGATCGGCGTACTCGGCTGCGAAATAATACCGAAAAGCGAAGGGGTAGTCTCCGAAGAACAAACTGCGCAGCGCTGCGAGGCTCTTCTCCAGAAAAACGCCGCTTGCAAGCGCGAACAGCAGCAGCACAAAAGGCATCGAACGCTTTGTCCCGGGCGCCGCAAACCCCGACTGCACGGGCGCTGCCGGCTGCTGACGCACCGGATTCGGTTCTTGTTTTGCGGGTTCCGGTTCGCGCACGAGCGGCGCGCCGCAATGGATGCAGAATTTGACGTCTTCCGGAAGAAACGCCCCGCATTTTTTGCAAAACATGTTCAACTCCCCTTTTTTTGTCGTTTTAATCCGATCGGATCGCCGTTTGAAATACAACCGCCTTTGCGTCAGGCGTTCCCGTTCAGATACGGGTTATCCTCGTTCGGATCCGTGGGATCCCAGCCGAGACCGTTTTTGTCGGTGTACGGCTCCTCCCAGATCACCTCGGGCGGACGGACGGCCGAAGGGCCGGCGTCCTTTGTGACCCAAACCGTGACGGTGTCGTGCTCGCTGATCTCATAGACCCACTTCGCGTCCGCAACGGTCAGACGCACGCAGCCGTCGGACGCGGGTGTGCCGAGCTTTTCGAACTTGTGCATCTCGCACATGCGGTGCCCCTTCTTCTGACTGCGTCCCGCGTCGTAGCTGATCGGGACCGAATGGAACAGATAATGCCCCTTGAACCGGCATGCGTAAAATCCGTAGCAATGCGTATCGCCGGTGCCGAGCACCTTGTATTCATAGCGCTGATAGATCTTGAAATGTCCGGTCGGCGTTTCGTGCTTCTGCCGTCCGCTCGAACAGATCATGACGCGTTCCTGCACCCAGTCGCCGTCCTCGGCGATGTATCCCACGACGCTCTGCGAGGCAAGATACACGACCAGCTGCCGCGCGCCGTCCTTTTTCGGCTTGTCCGTCGGCGTGTACGCGGGCACGATGCAGACCGTGTCGGTCGGCTCTTCGCCGGGCGCGACCGCGCCGGTTTCATCGCAGGGGAAGAAGCACGGTTCCGTTCCGCCCGCCGAGCCGTACCGGAAGAACGCGCCGTCCGCGTCGCGGCGGACAAGCCCTTCCGTTTGAGAGGCGGTAAACCCGTTTCGCACGCGCATGTCCTGCGGAATCGCAAGCGCGACAAACGGCACGGGCGTTGCGGTCGGTTCCGGCGTCGGTTCCGGCGTGGGTTCGGGCGTGGGTTCTTCGGTCGGTTCGACCGTCGGCGCTTCGGTGGGCGCCGCCGTCGGCTGTTCCGTCCGCTCGATCTGTACGCTTTCGACCGTTGCCTCCTCCGGGGTTGCAAAAGCGACCGGCTGTCCCGTCGGCACGGCGCAGCCGATCAGAAAGAGGATCGGAAGACAAACGGAAAGAAATCGCTTCATCAGTTCTTGTCAAAAAGCCGGTTCGTCTTGCGCTGCGGCTCGCAGGTCAGGTTGATGCCGAGGCGGCGGTAGACCTCGAGGTCCACGCGCGAAAGCATGACGGTCGAGTGCGCTTCCAGTCCGCGAAGCTCGCCGATCACCTTCATGGCGCGCGCCGCCGTCGGGTTCGTCGTGGCGCAGATGGAAAGCGCATACAGCAGCTCGTCGCTGTGCAGGCGCGGGTTTTCGCTGCCGAAATGGTTTGTTTTGAGCTCGCGGATCGGCTGAAGCACGATCGGCGCGATCAGATCGATGTCCGGCTGGATCCCCGCGAGCGCTTTCAGCGCGTTCACGATCGCGCCCGCCGCGGCGCCCATCATCGTGCCGTTCTTGCCGGTGACCATGCTGCCGTCGGGCAGTTCGATCGCCATCGCCGCGCCGCCGGTCTCGTGATCCCGCTGCAGTGCCGCCGCCACGACCGGACGGTCCTCGACCGTCACGCCCGCGCGCGACATGATGAACTCCGCCTTGTCGATCTGCTCTCTGCCGATGATGCCGCGCTTGTACGCGCACGCCGCGCTGTAATAGCGGCGGATGATCTCCTGGCATGCGGCATGCCGCACCGCTTCGTCGTCGGTGATGCAGAAGCCGACCATGTTGACGCCCATGTCCGTCGGCGAATGATAGGGAGACGCGCCGTAGATGTGCTCGAACATCGTGTTCAGCACCGGGAACGATTCGACGTCGCGGTTGTAGTTCGTGGTCATCTTGCCGTACGCTTCGAGATGGAACGGGTCGATCATGTTCACGTCGTCGAGGTCGGTCGTCGCCGCTTCATAGGCGAGGTTGACCGGATGCGACACCGGCAGGTTCCAGATCGGGAACGTCTCGAACTTCGCGTAGCCGGCGCGCACGCCGCGCATGTACTCCTGATAGACCTGCGAAAGGCACACGGCCAGCTTGCCGCTGCCCGGTCCCGGCGCGGTGACGACGACGAGCGGACGCGTCGTTTCGACAAATTCGTTCCTGCCGAAGCCCTCGTCGCTCAGGATCAGCGACGGATTCTGCGGATATCCCGCGATCGGATAGTGGAGATAAACCTTGACGCCGAGACGGCGGAGCTTTTCGGCAAACGCGTCGACCGAAGGCTGATGGCTGTACCGCGTGATGACGACGCCCGAAACGAGCAGTTCCTTTTTGCGGAACATGTCGATCAGCCGCAGGACCTCGCGGTCGTACGCGATGTCCAGATCGTTGCGCACCTTGTTGTGCTCAATGTCGCCCGCGTGGATCGCGATGATGATCTCGGCGCTGTCCCTGAGTTTTTCGAGCATGCGGATCTTGCTGTCCGGCGCAAAGCCCGGCAGCACGCGCGAAGCGTGGTAGTCGTCGAACAGCTTGCCGCCGAACTCCAGATACAGCTTGTCCCCGAACTGTCCGATGCGTTCGATGATCTTCTGCGATTGCATCGAAAGGTATTTGTCGTTGTCAAATCCGATCTTTTTCATGTGAAACTCCTCATTATCCATTTTCAAACGGGTCCCATCCCGTCGCGCGCTGCTTCGCCGAAAGGATCCGGTATACGCTTTCATCGAGCCGCTGTTCCGTGATCGTGCCGTCCTCGACCGCGGCGTACAGCCCCTCCAGAATCTGTCTCTGATACGAATGGTTCGCACCGCACAGGATCAGGTCGCCGCCCGCAAGAATGAACTGCACCGCGGCCCTGTTCAGCGTCGTCTGCCTGCGCAGACCCGCCATGCGAAAATCGTCGCTCATCACGATCCCCTCGAATCCGAACTGCCCGCGCAGGACGTCCGTGATGAACACCTCCGACTGGCTCGCGATGCGCTTTTCATCGATGTACGGATACAGGATGTGCGCCACCATCACGCCGTCCGCGCTCGGCAGCACCTCGGAAAACGGCACCAGTTCGTATTCGTACAGCTCGTCGAGCGTCTTATGCACCATCGGCGTGTCCTCGTGCGAATCGACGGTCGTCGCGCCGTGACCCGGAAAATGCTTGACGATCGAAAGGCAGCCGCCCTCGTGCAGACCGTCCGTGCAGGCGGCGCCGATGCGCCCCGCGCGCGACGCGTCCGCGGAGATGATGCGCTTGTTGAGAAAGCTCTTTTCCGGCGAGACGCTCACGTCCAGACAGGGCGCGAGGTCCGTGTTGATGCCTGCGCGCAGAAGTCCTTCCGCGATCGTTTTAAACTGCTCCTCCGCAAGGTCCGGATCGTTCTTTTTGCCGAGCGAACGCGCGCTGAGAAGCGATTTCTTCCATTTGAAGCGGGTCACACTGCCGCCCTCGACGTCGGTGCTGATCAGAAGCGGGATCGATGAGCGGTTTGCCTCGTTCACGCTGTCGGACAGCTTTTTGCACTGCGAAAAGCCGCCGTCCGCGTTTGTCCGTTCGATGTTCTGCCCGTAAAGGATCACGCTGCCGATGTCATATTCCGCAAGGATCGACCGGAACTCCGAGCTGATCGTGTGCGTGCCGGAAAAGCCGAACATGCACAGCTGCCCGATCTTTTCCTCGGTCGTCATGCCCGCGATATAGGCATACAGCCGTTCCTCCGGCGAACGCGTGGGTTCGGGCGTAGGCGCTTCGGTCGGGACCGCCGTCGGCTCGATCGTGGGTTCCGGAGTCGGCGCGTCCGTCGGCGCAGGCGTCGGCGCAGGCGATGCGGCTTCGGTCGGCAGCAAAACCACCGGATCCTCCGCCGTACGCACGCATCCGAACAGCAGAATCGCGATCAAAAGCAGATAACAAACTCTTTTCATGATAGCATTATATCATATCAAATTGCAAATTGCCACCCAAACTTCATATTTCGTGCCGATCCGCGCACATCCGCCTTTCGCCGCGTCAAGAGATTCGAAACGTGCCCGCCGCGCAGGAAATCGCTTGCATTCGCGGCGGTGATGGAGTATACTGCAATTAAGATGGGGCGGTATGGATGCATGCCGTTTCACAATGAAATCAAAATAAAGGAGCGAACGATATGAATCTCGATTATCTCGGCATCATCAACCCGAAGGCAGTTTACCGCAATCTGACGGTCCCGGAGCTGTATGAGCATGCGCTGCGCCGCGGAGAAGGCGTGATCATGGACAACGGCGCGCTGCTCGTGAAAACCGGCAAGTATACCGGCAGAAGCGCACAGGACAAGTTTATCGTTGATTCCGAAGGCGTGCACGACCTGATCGCGTGGGGAAAGGTCAACGTTCCCGTCAAGCGTGAGAAGTTCAACGCCATTCAGTCCAAGATGCTCGCGTATCTGCAGGGACGCGACGTGTTCGTGTTCGACGGTTTCGCGGGCGCAGACAAAAAGTATGCCAAGAAGTTCCGCGTGATCTGCGAGCTCGCGAGCGAAGCGCTGTTCATCCGCGACCTGCTCGTCCGTCCGACCGAAGAGGAACTCGAACAGTTCGGCGAGCCGGATTACACGCTGATCGCATGTCCGGGCTTCAAGTGCAGCCCCGAGATCGACGGCACGCGTTCCGAAGCGGCGATCATGATCGACTATGAAGCGCACCGCATCCTCGTCGCCGGCAGCCGCTATGCGGGCGAGATTAAAAAGTCCGTCTTCTCCACCATGAACTTCATCCTGCCGCAGGAAGGCACGCTGCCGATGCACTGCTCGGCAAACATGGATCCCGAAACGAAAGAGACCGCGGTCTTCTTCGGACTTTCCGGCACCGGCAAGACGACGCTGTCCGCCGACCCGAACCGCATGCTGATCGGCGACGACGAGCACGGCTGGGACGAAGAGGGCATCTTCAACATCGAGGGCGGCTGCTACGCAAAGTGCATCGACCTCGTCGAGGAGGAACAGCCCGAGATCTACCGCGCGATCCGCTTCGGCGCGCTGGTCGAGAACGTCGTGGTCGACGACAAGCGTCACCCGGATTATTCCGATCCGACGCTTGCGATCAACAGCCGCGTGGGCTATCCCGTCGAATACATTCCGAACGCCGCGATCCCCGGCGTCGGCGGCATCCCGAAGGTCGTCATCTTTTTGACCTGCGACTCGTTCGGCGTGCTCCCGCCCATCTCCCTGCTTTCGAAGGAAGCGGCGATGTATCAGTTCGTCACCGGCTTCACCTCCAAGGTCGCGGGCACCGAGATCGGCATCAACGAGCCGGTTCCGACGTTCTCCACGCTGTTCGGCGAGCCGTTCATGCCGCTGCGCGCGTCGGTCTATGCGAACATGCTCGGCGAACGCATCGAAAAGTACAACACCAAGGTCTATCTCGTGAACACCGGCTGGGTTTCCGGTCCCGCGGTCAATCCCGACGGCACCAAGAACCCGCGCATGAAGCTGCGCTACACCCGCGCGATGATCACCGCGGCGCTCAACGACGCGTATGCGAAAGAGAACGTGCCGTTCACGCACAACGACGTGTTCAACCTGGATGTTCCGGCATGCGTGCCCGGTGCGGACGTGCCCACGGAGATCATGAATCCGAGAAACCTCTGGGCGGACAAGGACGCGTACGACGCGCAGGCGAAGAAGCTCGCCGCCATGTTCCAGAAGAACTTCACCGAGAAGTATCCCGACATGCCCGAAGCGATCAAGAACGCCGGTCCGAAGGCATAAGAAAACAGACAAACAGGGAGCCGAACCTTCGGCTCCTTTTTTCATGCGCGGACATGCCGGCAAAGGGCTGGCGCGGGCGCTGTTTTTTGTTTCCACCGGATACAAAAAGCTCTTGCTTTTTCCCTGTTCTTCTTTATAATAGAAACTGTGAAATCATCCTGTAAAGGAGCTTTGCTGTGATCTTCGGAAAACACATCAATCGATATTATCTGAAATTTGCGCCGCAGCTGCTGCTCGGCACGATCGCGCTGATCCTTGTCGACTACGTGCAGCTGATCATTCCGGAGCTGTACCGGATGCTGATCAACGGGCTCAACCAGGGACATGTGCTGTACCGCGGCAGCGACGTGCCGTTCAACACGGCGTTTCTGCTGGACCGGATCTGTCTGCCGATCGTCTTCGTCATCGTCGTGATGGTCATCGGGCGGTTCCTCTGGCGCGTCTGCTTCTTCGGCTCGGCGATCCGCGTCGAAACCGACCTGCGCATCAAAATGTTCGATCACTGCAAGGATCTTTCGCGCGAATACTATCAGGTCAACAAGGTCGGCAACCTGATGAGTCTGTTCACCAACGACCTCGATACGATCCAGGAATGCTTCGGCGACGGGCTTCTGATGTTCTTCGACGCGCTGTTTCTGGGTGCGCTCGCGTTCATCAAGATGTGGCGCATGGATATCGGGCTGACGCTTTTAACGCTGATCCCGCTCGGACTGATGCTTCTGATCGGCACCGTGATGGGCAAGACGATGATGAAGAAATGGGAGGTGCGTCAGCAGGCGTTCTCGAACCTGTCCGATTTCTCGCAGGAGACGTTCTCCGGCTATGCGGTCGTCAAGGCGTTCGCCAAGGAGATGGTGCAGCTGATGTCCTTCCGCAAGCTCAACGTGGAAAACGAGGACACGAACGTCGACTACACGCGCGTGTCGACGCTGATGCACGTGTGCATCGTAATGCTGATCGAAACGGTCATCTGCGTGATCCTCGGCTACGGCGGATACCTCGTCTATCGCAAGCAGTTCAACGCCGGTCAGCTTGTGGAATACATCGCATACTTCCAGTCGGTCGTGTGGCCGGTCATGGCGGTGTCGATGCTGATCGAAAAAAGCGCGCGCGGCAAGGCGTCGATGAAACGCGTCGCCGAACTGCTGGAGGCGGAGATCACCGTAAAGGACGCGCCCGATGTGCAGGAGCTTTCCGGGATCCGGGGCAAGATCGAGTTTCGCGATCTGTCCTTCCGCTATCCGGACGGCGAGTTCGACGCGCTCGAGCACGTTTCGTTTACGATCGAGCCCGGCGAAAGCGTGGGACTGATCGGCAAGACCGGCGCGGGCAAGACGACGATCGTCGACCTCATTCTGCGCACCTACAATGTGGAAAAGGGCACGCTGTTCATCGACGATCACGACGTGACCGACGTTTCGATCCGCTCCGTGCGCGACGCCTGCGCCTATGTACCGCAGGACAATTTCCTGTTCTCGGACACGATCGCAAACAACATCAATTTCGCTTACGACGAGATGAACGAAAAGGCCGTTGAGCACGCGGCGATGCTTTCGGATGTGCATTCGAACATCGTCGATTTCCGCGACGGATACCGGACGATCCTCGGCGAGCGCGGCGTGACCGTGTCCGGCGGGCAGAAGCAGCGCATCTCGATCGCGCGCGCGCTGATGAAGAACGCGCCGATCCTGATCCTCGACGATTCCGTTTCCGCGGTCGATACCGACACCGAAAAGGTGATCCTGAAAAACCTCAAAGAAAGCCGTGCGGGCAAGACGACGATTCTGATCGCGCACCGCATTTCGACGGTCCGCGAACTCGACAAGCTGATCTTCACGGAGGACGGCCGCGTGATCGCGGTCGGCAGCCATGAGGAGCTTTTAAAGACCTGCCCCGCCTATGTGCGCATGGTTGAACTGCAGCGGCTCGAAGAAGCCGCGAACGCGTAAAGGAGGTGACGGACATGCATGATTATTATCCCCTGCTTCTCGTGGGCGGCATCATCGGACTGATCTCCGTCGTACTCATCATCGCGTTCTCGATGATCAAGGACAAAAAGCAGGCGATCGGCTTCGACCGTCACATGAAGGACGGCGAGATCGTTCGCCGGCTGATGAAATACGCAAAGCCGTACGCGGGCAAGTTTCTCTTCGTCGGCTTCACGGTGCTGCTCGGCATCGCGTACGACGTCCTTTCTCCGCTGCTGATCGGAAAGATTACCGACCTGATCCGCGCGGATTTCGAGCTGGCGCCGCTGTTCCGTCTCGTTGCGACGTACGCGGGCATTCTGATCGTGTCGATGGCATGCACGTATGTGCAGGCGATCATGCTGCAGAAGGTCGGACAAAAGATCATCTCCGGCATGCGCGAGGATCTGTTTACGCACATCGAATCGCTCTCGCATGAACAGATGAACGAGATGCCCGTCGGCAAGCTCGTCACGCGCGTCACGAACGACACGAACGCGATCTCGCTGATGTTCACGTCGCTGCTGGTCAACCTTGTCAAGAACCTGTTCGTGCTGTTCGGCGTGCTCGGCGCGATGATCGCGCTCAACTATGAACTGACGCTGATGGTGCTGTGCTTCGTGCCGTTCATCGCGCTGTTCTCGATCATCTTCCGCAAGTTCGCGCGCCGCGCGTACCGCCGCGTCAAGGACCGCACGACCGACATCAACACGTACCTGTCCGAAAACCTGTCCGGCATCAAGATCACGCAGATCTTCAACCGCGAAAGCGAAAAGCTGCGCGATTTCACGGAGAAGAGCAACGGGCTCGGCAAGGCGAAGCGCGAACAGATCCTGGTGTTCGGCATCTTCCGTCCGCTCGTGTACATGCTTTATATCAGCTCGGTCCTGTGCCTGTTCTTCCTCGGCGGCAAGGGGTATCTCGACCACACGGTCTTCCTCGGACAGACGCTGGAAGTCAGCACGATCGTCAGCTTCTATATGTACATCAATAAGTTCTTCAACCCGATCCAGAACCTTGCCGAGCAGTTCAACTGGCTGCAGTCCGCGTTCGCGTCTGCCGAAAAGGTCTTCACGATCATGGACATCGAGCCGAAGATCGTCGACGCGCCGGATGCGATCGAACTCGAGACCGTACGCGGCGAGATCGAGTTTAAGGACGTATGGTTTTCCTATCTTCCGGACGAGTGGGTTTTAAAGGGCGTTTCGTTCCATGTGAATCCGAAGGATACCGTGGCGTTCGTCGGCGCGACCGGCTCCGGCAAAACGACGATCCTTTCGCTGATCTGCCGGAACTACGAGTTCCAGAAGGGCGAGATCCTGATCGACGGGATCGACATCCGAAAAATCAAAATCGCTTCGCTTCGAAAGCACTTCGGGCAGATGCTGCAGGACGTGTTCCTGTTTTCCGGCACGATCAAAAGCAACATTCTTTTGGGGCTCGAAGGCGTCAGCGATGCGCAGATCGATGAGGCTTGCCGCTATGTAAACGCGGACCACTTCATCAACCGGCTCGAAAACGGGCTCGACGAGGTCGTGCGCGAACGCGGAAACAACTTCTCCGCGGGACAGCGGCAGCTTTTGAGCTTTGCCAGAACGATCATCCACAAGCCCGCGGTCATGATCCTCGACGAGGCGACGGCGAACATCGACACCGAGACCGAGGTGCTCATTCAGGATTCGCTCGAAAAAATGATGAACATCGGCACGATGCTGATCGTTGCGCACCGCCTTTCCACGATCCAGCATGCGGACAACATCTTCGTTCTGAGCAAGGGCGAGATCGTCGAGCAGGGCAGCCACCGGCAGCTGCTGGAGCAGAAGGGCAAGTATTACGCGCTCTATACGCTGCAGTTCGAAAAGGAGCGTCTGCAAAAGCAACAATCATGCGCAGCGCCCCGCGATGTATGAAAAAAAAAGCCGATCGTCAGGATCGGCTTTTTGCATTTTCCCTTGTTTTCCGAAGGAGCTTTTTCCTGTCATCCTGAGGCATTCATTGCCGAAGGATCTTTTTCCTGTCATCCTGAGGCATTCATTGCCGAAGGATCTCGGAACGGACCTTCATAACCGCGCTCCGAGATTCTTCGCCTTTCTGCGAAAGTCTCAGAATGACAAGCTTCCTTAGGATCTTTTTCCTGTCATCCTGAGGCATTCATTGCCGAAGGATCTCGGAACGGACCTTCATAACCGCGCTCCGAGATTCTTCGCCTTTCTGCGAAAGGCTCAGAATAACAAGCTTCCTTTATGATACCTGCGGCGCAGAATAACAGGACTTTGCGCCGCCCCGCGTCGGTTCGTTCCCGACTCCGCTTCGTTTCATCCGAGGCGGATATACTTTTGCGGGTCCTTGGGCTTGCCGTCGACCAGCACCGCAAAGTGCAGATGTGCAGGCAGCGCACATTCCGAGATCGCGCTCGTACCGACCGTGCCGATCACATCTCCCGCGCTGACGCGGTCGCCTTCCTTCACACGCACGTCCTCGGAAAGGCAGGCATAGAGCGTCGTGCGCCCGTTAGCGTGCTGCACGCGGATCGAGAAGCCGAGCGCGTCGTCCTTTTTCACCGATTCGACCGTGCCGGAAAAGACGCACTTGACCGGCGTTCCTTCCTTTGCCTTGATGTCGATCGCGGGATGCGTGGTCCACTGATCGAGCGTCACCGAATAGATCAGCTTATCGACCGCATAGGAAAAAATGATCTCGCCGTCCACCGGCGGCGCCGCCTTGCTTGCGGTATTCTGTCTTGCGGCGGGCGTTGCGGTCGGTTCCGCGGTCGGGATCGGCGTAATCGCTGCAAGCGGCGGCGGCGTGAGCTTCGGCGTTTCGGTTGCCTTCGGCTTGTTCCAAACCTCCGAAAGCCGCTCGTCGTTTGACTGTCCCACGATCACGACCGGTTCCGGGTCCGGCGTCGCGTCCGCCGTCCGGTCCCGATCGGAAGGGATCGCGATCAGCGCGATCGTCACGCCGATCGCCAGCAGGCACAGCACCAGCACGATATAGAATCCGTTGTTTTTCAAAAATGTGCGGAATCGCTCCGTCGCTTCGTTCATCGGTTCTTCCATGTTCATCACCTCGTCCGTAGTATGGACAAAGAAAACCGTTCGTATACCGCACGCGCCGCATCTTTTTCAAAAAACTGCGCGGGTCAGGCGGACGAGGTCTATACGATGCGCGACGGCACGCTGCTGACGGATTCTTAATTCTCCTTTTCGGCAAAATAACGCCCTTTATTCTTTCTTTTTTCCCCTTGCTGTTTTGAAATCATTCTTTTATAATCAAGACATAACAAAGGGGGAATGCATTATGAAGAGGGGCAGATTGATCACCGGTATCGTGCTGGTTCTGATCTTTATTGTGGCCTTGGTCTTTGTGATCCATTCCGTAAAGCACGGTCTTCCGGAAGAAGGCGAGTGGAAAGGCAACATCCATCAGTGGAAACCGCATTACGCCGGAGAAGGGTTGGTCATCACTCTGGTCGGTATCTTCGGAACGCTCTGCTTTTTGATGGGCATTTGGCTGATAATCGTTGCGCTGCGGGAAGACGCGTGGAGATTATAATTCGTTCTTGATGAAAACACTGTCGGGACGGGATCCCGGCAGTTTTTCTGCTATTTTGATGCAAATGTGTCATTTGTGTTTCCTTTGTGACGTTTAGCACTCTCCTATTGACAGTGCTAAAAAGTTGCGTATAATAGGTATTGAAGAAAGAAAAGAGGACATCCTAACGGAGTGTCCGAGGGCACAAAGGAACGTGTCAAGAGAAAGGAAGTGTGACCTATGCTGCCCACAGTATGGAGTAATCATTTGATGGATGATCTGTTTGACAGAACATTCGGTATGATGCCTTGGCCGGATGAGCGCGAGCTTTACGGCAAGAACGCAAGAAATATCATGAAGACCGACGTGCACGAGCTGGAAAACAGCTATGAAATGAACGTGGATCTGCCCGGCTTCAAGAAGGAAAACATCCATGTGGATCTGAAAGAGGGCTATCTGACGATACGCGCCTAGAAGGGTCTGGAGAAAGAAGAAAAGAAGGAAAAGAAGGTCATCCGCAGCGAGCGTTACGCCGGTTCGATGAGCCGCAGCTTCTATGTGGGTGATATTGAGCCGGAATCGATCAAGTGCAAGTATGAAGACGGCGTCCTGACGCTGGAGTTCCCGAAGGAGAACCAGCCGAAGCTGCCCGAATCCCATTCCATCACGATCGAATAAAAAAGAACCGCCGTTCGCAACTCCGTATAGGAGCCGAACGGCTTTTTTTTATATATGAATTTTTATATATGAAACAGAACACTGTACGGGGCGCCGGCAAAGATCTTGTCATTCTGAGCCGCAGTCGAAGAATCTCAGAGCGAAAAAGAGAATCAAAAAAGCCGGCGACTGCCGGCTTTTCTTCTCTCTTATTCAATCAATACACGCGCATCGGGACGATCAGATAGAGGTAGGCGTCTCCCTGTACCGGGCGCACGACGCACGGGCTGATCGGGCTGTTGAATTCCATATAGACCTTTTCATCCGGAATATTGCGAAGAATGTTGAGGATATACTTCGGGTTGAACGCGATCTCGATCGGGTCGCCGACCACGCTGACTTCCATCGTATCCTCGCCGCGTCCGACGAAGCTCTCGGCGCTCATGGTGAGCGTATCTTCCTCGAAATGCAGCGTGATGCTGTTGTTTCCTTCTCTCGCGATCAGCTGTGCGCGATCGGTCATCGAAAGAAGATCCGCGGTGTCGACGAGCACGCGCGTTTTGCATTCCTTCGGAATGATGCGCTTATAATCGATGTAATTGCCGTCCAGAAGGCGCGCGGTCAGCCGCGTATCGTTGACCTGCACATTGAGATGCGTCTGCGTCATCTGCACGGTCACGTCGCCGTCGGTTTCCTCCGCCATCTTTGCGATCTCGGTCAAAACCTTGCCCTGCACGATCGTGCGCATTTTGGGGAAACTCTTCTCCGCATGCATCGCGGTGAGCGCAAACTGGAACGAGTCGGTTGCAACAAAGGTCAGCGTATCGTCCTCCGACTCGATCAGCGTGCCGGTCAGAACCGGACGCGAATCGTCCTGCGAAACCGCGAACACCGTGTGATCGATCATGTTTTTGAGATTCTGCGCAGGCAGCGTGATGTCGAACGAATCACCCTTTGCGCGCATGATCGGAAACTCGTCGAACTCGATGCACTGCAGTCTCTGACGCACGCGGCCGCTCTTGATCTTCAGAAGATTGCCTTCCTGCTCCGCTTCCAGCTTGCCGAGCGGGAGCTTTCTTAAAATCTCGGATAAAAACTTTCCTTTTAAGACGCATCTTCCCTCTTCCTCGACCGTCGCGGGAAGGAAGCATTCCTTTTGGAACATCAGATCGGAACAGCAAAGATGAATGCCGTCCTGCGTTGCTTCGATCAGAACACCGTCCAGAACGGGCATGGTGGACCGCACGGGCAGCGCCTTGATGACGGACAGTACGCCCATGCAGAGATCTTCGGTTTGCATTGTGAACTTCATGACTCTTTCCTTTCTTTCGGTTATCCACCGAACGGCACGAATGCGCTCTTATCAGTTCTTTATTATTTCAGAAGCAGAAGCAGTAGGGGGTGGGGAAAAGACGGGAAAGTCGGATTCCGACCGCAAATCCGCCTCTTTTGCTGTGGGCATTGCGTGAGAAACCCGGTGGAAAAAAACGGTGTTTGTTCACGTTCTCCACAGTATCCGAATTACCCCAAATCCATCCACTTGACAAATCCACAAATTGTGGAGCGTATATTATCCTTCTTTGATCCGCGTTTTGATACTTTCGACTGTGTCGCGGAAGGACGCGTCCGCATCGATCATCTGTTCGATCTTCTGGCAGGCGGAGATCGCCGTCGTATGGTCGTTGCGGTCGAACAGCGTTGCGATGCGCTTATACGGAAGACTCAGAAGCGTGTGGCAGAAGTACATCGGAGCGGGACCGAATAGTATTCCGCAACCGTTTCCTTGATGCGGTCCGGCGTGATCTCGATCTCCTTTTTCTTCGGAAGCATTTCCTTCATCGCTTCCTTTGCAAGCGGCAGCGTGATCGGCAGGCGGCGGATCGTCGCGTAGGCAACGACGCGGTTCAGACTGCCTTCCAGCTTTCGGATGTTGTCGACGATGTTTTCCGCGATGAAATTGATGATGTCGTCGCCGATCTCCACATGCTTATTCTGCGCGCGGTTGCGAAGGATCGCGGTACGCGTTTCCAGATCCGGCACCTGAATGTCCGCAACCAGACCCCATTCAAAGCGCGAAGAAAGACGTTCCTCAAGCGCCTTGATCTCCTTCGGCGGACGGTCGGAACTGATGACGATCTGTTTTCCGGCGTTATGCAGCGTATTGAAGGTGTTGAAAAACTCCTCCTGCACCGACTGCTTGCCCGCGATGAACTGGATATCGTCGATCATCAAAAGATCGACGTTGCGGTAGCGCTGACGGAACTCCGTGTTTTTGCCGGCGCGCAGCGCTTCGATCAGATCGTTTGTGAACATTTCGCTTGTGACGTAAACGATGCGCGAAGAAGGATTCTTTTCCTTCATGGCATGTCCGATCGCGTGCATCAAATGCGTTTTGCCGAGTCCCACGCCGCCATACAAAAACAGCGGATTATACGCCATGCCCGGCGCTTCGACGACCGCAAGACACGCGGCGTGCGCGAAATTGTTGGACTTGCCGACCACGAACGTGTCGAACGTATACTGCGGATTCAGCGTCAGCGAATTCAGCGGCACCTCGTCCGGCGTCGCCTTCACAAATTCCCGGCGCTGCGACGGCACGATGAGAAGAAGATCCATGATATCCGGATCCGCCTTCTGCACGGCGCTGCGCACGTGATCGATATAATACTCCGAAACCGTGTTTTTCACGACCTCGTCGGCGGCCTGCAAAATCAGAATGCCGCTCTGCACCGTGACCGGCTCAAGCGCTTCGATCCAACGGTGATACGTCACGGGCGAAAGCTGCGGACGGATGTCTTCCTTTGCGAGCGCCCATGTTTTTTTCAGTTCTTCCATAAAGTCCCCGATTCTGTTCCAAAAGACACACGGTCTTTTCGGTGCTTTTCTACCTCTATTATCATAACAGATTTTTTACCGCTTGCAAAGGGGTTTTTTGGTTTTCCCGCACCGCAGAAGGGAGATGTGAGAAGAAGCTTTCCATGCAGGTGCGAAAAAAGCCCCGGCATGTGAGACGGAGGCGAGAAGTCCCAAAAAGCAGGCGTGATAAAAGAGACTTGTCATTCTGAGCCGCAGGCGAAGAATCTCGGAACGCGGCTCGTATGAAAAGAGGCGCCGAAGAAGGCGCCTCTGCGGTTTATGATCCTTTTATTCGAACTGTTCCGCGGCCTGCTTCAGAAGATCGCGGATCGGCAGATGCTGCGGACAGATCTCCTCGCACGCGCCGCACTCGATGCAGTCGGACGCCTTGCCGCCCTTCGAAGTGACCCAGCCGTAACGGTTCGACTGTTTGCCGGGGAACTTGGTGGCGTCGTTGATGCAGCGGAAGATGCCGGGGATGTTGATCTGCATCGGGCAGCCGTCCGTGCAGTAGCGGCAGCCGGTGCATTCGATCAGATGCAGCGCGCGGATCTGTTCGCAAACGGTTTTGATCGCCTCATGCGTTTCGCGCGAAAGCGGTTTTACGTCCTTCATGAACGTGACGTTTTCCTGCATCTGTTCGAGCGTGGTCACGCCCGAAAGCACCATCACGATCTGATCCGGTTCGGCGGCGAAGCGCAGCGCGATCGACGCGGGCGAGCCGTCGTTTAACGCGTTCAGGACATCGAGCGACTGCTGCGGCAAAAAGACGAGCGAACCGCCCTTGACCGGTTCCATGACGATCACGGGCTTATCGTGCTTTTTGCAGACCTCGAGGCACGCCGCGGACTGCACGTTTTTGTCGTCGAGGTCGAGATAGTTATACTGGATCTGCACGATCTCGATCTCCGGGTGCGTCGACAGAAGACGGTCGAGCACTTCGGGCGAATCATGGAACGACGTGCCGATGTGTTTGATCTTTCCTTCTGCTTTCAGCGCTTTGACGACGTCGAAGGCATGGACGCGTTCGTATTTTTCGATGTATTCATCGCACATCGCGTGGAACAGATAGAAATCGAAGGAATCGACGCCGCACGCTTCCAGCTGCTTTCGGAAGAACGGACGGATGTCCTCTTCCGTTTCGAAGCAGTTTGACGACAGCTTATTGGTAAGCACGTAACGCTCGCGCGGATAGCGCGAGGTCAGACCCGCCTTCAGCGCCTCTTCGCTTTTGCCGTCGAAGTATACATGCGCCGTGTCGAAATAATTGAATCCGGCGTCGAGATAGCAATCGACCATTCTGCAGAAATTGTCCAGATCGATCTCGCCGTTTTCCCTGCATTGCATGCGCATGCAGCCGAACCCGAATTTGCCGTGCAGCAGTTCCGAAAACCGTTCCATAATCGTTCCTCCCGACTTCTTCTCATTCTTATTGTAGCGGCAAACGTGCCGTTCTGTCAAGAAAAACGGCGGTTTGCGGGTTCGACAAACATCGAAGATTTTTCGGGAGATGTTTGAAAACAAACACGCTACCGGATTTGAGCGACTGCCCGTACAATACAGGTATACAAAGAACGTGCGCAAGATGCGCAAAGGAGGAAGGCATGAAGCTCAGGATCTTGCTGGTGGACGATGACAGCCGGTTCACCGATCAAATGAAAGGATATCTTGCGACGGAGGACCGGATCGGCGAGATCGACGTCGCCGCCGACGGACGCGAAGCGCTTGAGATGCTGAAGGACAGGCACTACGATCTCATGACGCTCGACCTCATCATGCCGAACACGGACGGACTGACGGTGCTCGAACAGCTTCCCGCGATTTGCGGCGGACAGGCGCCCGCGGTGATCGTGATCTCCGCGCTGCGCAACGAAACGATGGTGCGCCGCTGCTGCGCTTTGGGCGCGCGCTACTTTATGGTGAAGCCGATCGAGCCGGAAACGCTTTTGAAGCGCGCGATCGAGACGATCGACCAGAGCGAGCAGAAGGGCGGCGTGCTGTCCTATCAGCAGACGCCGAAGTCGTTCGACGAAAAGGTCACGGCGATCTTCCTCGTCGCCGGCATCCCCGCGCACATCAAGGGATACCATTATCTGCGCGAAGGCATCCGCATGGTCTATCACGACCAGACGCTGATCAACCGCATCACCAAGGAGCTCTATCCGGGCATCGCGAAGAAGTTCAATACCTCCGCGAGCAAGGTGGAGCGCGCGATCCGACACTCGATCGAGGTCGCATGGACGCGCGGCAAGATCGAAAACCTCAACGCGCTGTTCGGCTACAACATCTACGGCAAAAACGATAAGCCGACGAACGGCGAATTCATCGCGCTGGTCGCGGACAAGCTGTTGATGGAAGAACAAAGCAAGAAAGCGGGCTGACGCCGCTTTTCATACAAGCTTGCCGGGAGAAGCCCCGTCTCCTTGCAGGAATGCCCCAACCTCATAATCCGTGGAGAACCGTCGTTTGAAATACCGCAAGGGATCAAGCGGCGGTTTTCCACGTCGGAACAAACCGCAGGGGGCGACGTCCCCGGCGCCCCGAAAACTTGTCATCCTGAGGCGTTATGGTACGCGCGGAAGCGCGCGATCTTCCGCTTTTCGAAGCGAAGCGGAGTGGAATGCGCCGAAGGATCTCTGAACGGACCGTCGCAGCCGCGCTCTGAGATTCTTCGCCTCCGGCTCAGAATGACAAGGGTTTTGCCGCCGCCGCGAAAAAGAATGCCCGGATAAAAATTTTACCGGAACGGTGGAATCTCCGGGAAGGATATGTTATACTATATATGTTATGGTGCCGAACGGCACAAATTAAATGAATATGGGAGAGTTCTGATGAAACACACGTCCGAGAAATGGATGGCGCTGCTTCTGGCAGTCGTCATGGTTCTGTGTCTGATCCCGTCCGCGGCGTTCGCCGAAGGAACCGGCATCGGCCGCAAAGCGAGAGACGAGATACCGGGCGAAACGCCGCAGGCCACGGGTTACATCCCTGCGATCATACCCGGCACGCGTTCCGTCTCCGATGCGTACGCGCGCGGAGACATGGAAACGTACTATCAGCTGACCGGCAGGACCCCGAAGCGCGACACGCTGCCGAGCAGTTACGACAGCCGCAACTATAACTACATCACGTCCGTCAAGAACCAGGGTTCATACGGCTCCTGCTGGGCGCATGCAGCGATGGCGAGCATTGAAAGCTACATGATCAAGTTCGGCGTTCCGGTCGGCACCGGCGCCGCGGCAACGACGTCGCTGAATCTTTCCGAGACGCAGCATTGTTTCTTCAATTACAGCTCCTCGTATGACGCCGAGGGCATGCTGACCGGCGACAAAACCACGCTGAAAGGGTGGACCGGCGCAGCGGACGAGTCCGTCTCCGCGCTTGCGTACGGCAAGGCGAGCACGGTTGCAAGATCGGGTCTGGACAGCCAGTACGCGTACGGATCCAACATCGCGCACGTCCAGAATTCCGAATGGATCCCCGCAACGGACATCGAAGGCGTCAAGCGCGCCATCATGCAATACGGCGCGGGCAACATCAGCTATTATGCGGGCAGCAGCAACTACACCTATAACTGCACGATCGACACCTCCAGCCAGGACAGCAGTTCGCATAAGTGGGCGAACCACGCGATCACCGTCGTCGGCTGGGACGACAGCATCGCCGCAAGCAGATTCTCCCCGAACAAGCCCTCCGGCAACGGCGCATGGCTGTGCAAAAACAGCTGGGGCACGAGCTACTTCAATCAGGGCTATATGTACATCTCCTACGAGGACACGTCCGTCCTGGAGGGATATATCTATTTCTACGATGCGGAACCGATCGACAACTACGATCACAACTACCAGTATGACGGCACCTGCAACCCCGTCTGCTACGGCAAGGGCTGGCCGTCCTCCGCAGACTACTATGTGGGCTTTGCAAACAACACCAAGGTCGCAAACGTCTTCACCGCCAAGGGAAGCGAGCTTCTGAAAGCGGTCGCGCTTTGCAACTGGGATGAAGCGCTTTCCTACACCGTCGAGATCTACAAGAACCCGACCGCGGGCAACCCGTCCTCCGGCACGCGGATGAGCACGCAGAGCGGCATGCTGACCTACTCCGGATACTACACGATCGTGCTCGATACGCCCGTACTGCTGAACGCAGGCGACACGTTCTCGGTCGTCTTTACCCAGAGCTGTCCGACGGCGGACGACGAAGGCAAGTATATCCACACCCCGTACGACGCCACGTTCAGCAACACCAGCGTCGTTTCCTGGGCAAGCTGGACGCATGCAAACCACGGCAACACGTCCTATTATCAGGAACCGAACGGCGCCTGGACCGACTGCCCGGACAACGGCGACTACCGCATCAAGGCGTATACCGTCGATTATGAAGAGACGTATACCATCACAGCGGTGTCCAACAACACAAGCTACGGCACCGTTTCCGTGACCGGCAACGTGATCACGGCGACGCCGAAGAACGGCTACTATGTGGAGAGCGCAGACGTCATCTCCGGCACCGCTTCCGTGACCGTCAACGGCAATACCGTCACGGTTTCGGCGCAGAGCGACTGCACGGTCCGCGTCAACTTTGCACCGAAACCCCTCTATACCGTGAACTTCGTGGCTGCCGGCAATGCCGAGGGCAGCGAAACCGCGTATGTGAACGACAGCATCACGCTGCCTTCCTCCGTCAGCGTCACGCCGGACGGCTGGACGTTCGTCGGCTGGACCGCGGCGACTGGGCAGGCAATTACGTGATCAGCAACGGCGAAACGAGCAGCATGTATGTGCTGAAAGGCGTCACGCCTTCGTCCAACGGCGCACAGATCGAAAACAGCAGCAATGCGTCTGTCTTTGCAAGCTCCGGCATCGCGCTTACGGGCACCACGCTGACCGGCGTTGCGAACGACTACGTCTTTACGCTGGAAGCGCAGGGCAGCTATTATTCCCTGAAGAGCGTGTCGACCGGCGCGTATATCGGCATGACGTCCTCGTCGTATCTCGCGGGCTACACGTCCTACAGTTCCGCCTACTGCAACTGGACGCCCGCCGTCAACACCAGCCACGCTGCGCAGCTGAAGAACGCGGCAAACGGCAGCTATCCGTACCTCAGCTACAGCACCAGTAACAGCTATTTCTGGTCCGGCAGCTCCGGCAACGCCAACGTCCTCCGTCTGTGGAAGGAAGCGGGCGGCACGACCGTGTACTATGCGACCGATCCGGCCGCGGCGGTCCATGAACACACGATGAACCGCACGCCGGCGGTCGAACCGACCTGCACGGAGCCCGGCAACATCGAATACTGGACCTGCGCGGAATGCGGCAAGTACTTCTCCGACGCGGAAGGCAATACGGAGATCACCCTTGCAGACACCGTGATCGCGGCGCTCGGTCATGATTATACGGCGACCGTCACCGCGCCGACCTGCACCGAACAGGGCTATACGACGCACACCTGCACGCGCTGCGGCGACAGCTACGTTGACACGTATGTTGCGGCGCTCGGTCACAGCTACAATACCTGGACGTCGAACGACAACGGCACGCACAGCCACGTCTGCTCCGTCTGCGGCGATACGGTCACCGAGAACTGCACCTACAACG
>ONMC01000115.1 GCA_900318745.1 uncultured Eubacteriales bacterium | reverse complement strand
CAGCGGTGAGTTCGCGCCGCACCACATATACCAGTAAAAATCGAGTCCCCTCTGCCGTTCCTCGCTGCCCCAGCGGGCGAAAAACCCCTTCCGCACCATCGCATCCGCGCAATCGAACAGCGCTTTGCCTGCATACGGTTTGCCTTCGATGATCGCCGAGGCAAAGCTGCCGTCCTCGTTCGCCGGCACGCAGCCGTGGAACAGCAGGTTGCCGTTGCACACGAGATACATGCTCCCGTGCGAGAACAGGAACCGCACATGCTCCTGCAGCCGTGCGGAATGATGGAACGCGGTGCGCAGTTTTTCCATCAGTTCGTTTTCCGCCTCGGACAGCGTATACGGATCGGACGGCAAAACCGTCGGGAACTGCGTATCGGTCATCGGATGCGTCTCGCCGTTTGCCAGCGTGACCGTGCCGTGCTCGTAATCGATGCGGTGCAGCATCGCGCGATGCTCCATATGATAGTCCGGATTGCGCGCAATGATCTGCCCCTCGAGCTTGAAGAGAATGACCGCCATCGCCTTATGCATTTTTGCGATCAGATCGGGATTGTCGTGACCCGCGCCGCCGACTTCGCGCGGCAAAAACCGCGTGCAGGGATCGTCCGCATAGGTCTGCATCGCAAACGTCACGAGCGGCGAGAGCGAGATGCCGTAGCCGTCCTCGATCGAATCGACGTTGCCGTACTTGAGCGAATTGATGATGGTCGTTGCGATCATCGTGCGGCTGCCCGCGGCGGCGCCCATCCACAGAACGTCGTGGTTGCCCCACTGCACGTCGACGTTGTGGTAGTTCAAAAGCCGGTTCAGGATGATGTGCGCGCCGGGACCGCGGTCGAAGATGTCGCCGACAATGTGCAGCCGGTCGATGACCAGGCGCTGGATCAGATTGGACAGCGCGACGATCATCGTATCCGCCTGTTCGGTCTCGATGATCGTGCGGATCAGTTCGTTGTTGTAGCGCAGCTTATCCTCGGTCTCGATCGCATGCAGCAGCTCGTCGATGATGTATTCGAACCCCTGCGGCAGCGCTTTGCGGACCTTGCTGCGCGTATACTTGGACGCAGAAAGCCGCGCGACCTCAACCAGCCGCCGCAACGTGATCTTATACCATTCCGCGTTGATCACGCCCGTTTTATGCAGTTGATCGAGTTTTTCTTCGGGATAATAGATCAGCGTGGCAAGCATGTTGCGTTCCGCCTCGGTCACGCTGTTTTCGAACAGCGTATCGACCTTGACGCGCACGACGCCGGACGCGTTTTTCAGCATGTGCAGAAACGCCTCGTATTCGCCGTGAATGTCGCTGATAAAATGCTCCGTGCCCTTGGGCAGGCACAGGATCGCCCGGAGGTTGATGATCTCCGTGGAAACCTCCGCGATCGTCGGGTACTCGCGCGCAAGCAGCTTCAAATACTTCATGTCCGTCCGTTGCTCCATTTCTGAACCACCTTTCGTTTTATTCGAATGATCGATCCTTCGCACAACGAAGATTCGGGTATCCCGTATTCCGCATGATCTATGCATTGAGTATATCACAGCGATGCAGGGTTGTCGATCCCTGCCGCGATCGCTGTACCTTTATTTTTCCGGAGTTCTGCCTTCCGTCCGTTCCGCCGCAAGCAGCGCCTCTTTTCGCGCAAGTCCACCCGCATAGCCGGTCGGCGATCCGTCCTTCCCGATGACCCGATGGCACGGCACGATCAGCAGGATCGGGTTTCGTCCGACCGCGCGTCCGACCGCCCGCGGCGACGTATGCAGCCGCGCCGCAAGCGCCGCATAGGAGACCGTCTCCCCGTACGGCACGGACAGCAGCGCCGTCCTGACCGCCGCCTGAAACGGCGTCTTCGCTGCAGACAGCTTCGGACGGAAATCCGGCTGCCGTCCCGAAGCATATACGGAAAGCCAGCGGACCGTCTCCCGAAAAACGGGACAATCCGCCGATTCCCGTTCCTGCGGCGCATCCGAAAAGCACAGTTCCGTCAGTACGCCGTTTTCTTCGGTCATGCGGACCGTGCCGAACGGCGTTTCGGCCCACGCGCATCTCATGCTTCGTCTCCTTCTCCGGTCGTTTTGCGGTCTTTGACTGCGCGCTCGACCGCGCGCACGCCGTAGATGACCACCCCAAGCAGCAGGTAGAGATAGAATGTGAAAAACCGCCAGATCAGCATCGCCCAGAAAAGGCCGGACGTGTCGAGCTGATTGAACAGGATATAGAACGAGCCCTCAGCCGCCCCGGCATTTCCGGGCGTCGGAACGATCGTCACCGAAAAGTACACGAACACGCACATGCACAGCGACTTCACGAATCCGAGATCACAGCCGAACATGCGCAGGACAAAGTACGGGATCGAACAGATCGCAAGCTGATACACGATCGAAAGCGCAAACATCAGCACGAGCAGAGGCTTGCTCCTTGCAATCATCTTCAGGCTATCCGAATAGCGCTTCAGAGCGGTTTCCGCGCGCTCCTCGGTACGCGCCGGATCCTTGATCAGCCGAAGCTTTGCGCCGATGCGCACGAAAAAGCCGACGATCCGGGCGGTCGCCTTCGGCGAGATCGCGGAAAGCACGATCAGAACCGGAACGAGCGAATAGAAGATCAGTCCGACATACGCCGCGATGCGGATGCCGACCGCGTCGATTGCGCCGCTGTTAAGCAGAAATACGCAGATCGCGATCAGCACAAAACCGAACTGCAGCGTCACGAACGACGCAAGCGGCATTGCGGACGAAGCGCCGCTCGAATAGCCGTGCGCATGCAGGTCCCAGATCTGGAACGGCTGTCCGCCCGCGCCGGACGGCGTGATATAGTCGTAGTATTTTCCGAGCAGCGTCTCCTCGACGGCCTGCCGCACCGAAACGCGCTCTCCGAGGCGCTTCATCATGCACAGGAATTTGACCGATTCCGCCGCGACCGCAAGCAAAAAGCATCCCGCGGCGCACAGCAGAAACCGGAGGTTCCCTCCGGAAAACGGGCTGATCGGAAGCGGCGGACGGTCCTCTGCGAAGTCGTTGCGTGCGGTGAAGAACAGGACGAGCGCGTTTGCGGCGATGAACGCAGCGATGCCGAGTACGCGCAGCAATTTCTGCCGCTTCGTCTTCGGTCTTTTTCCGTTCCGTTCCTGCATTTCGCCGTCCATGTCTTCCCCATCCTTTCCGTATGATGTTCCAGTATAGCATAAAGCATCGTGCCGTGCAAGCGAGGCGACAAACGCCGCGGCAGCAGGGTCTGTCTTTTTGTGCAGGAAGCCCTTGCATTTTTCCCTTTCGGCTGATATACTTTGCACCGCAAACCATTCCATGTGCGGAGTTATTATATGAAAAAACAAACCGACCGAAGAACGCGGCGTTCCGTTCTGCAGGCAAAACCGCAGCCGAAAGAAGCCGTCCCCGCAGAGACTTCCGGCATCGCCGAGCGTTCCTTTCACGAACAGCTGCTCGAATTTGCCGTTTCGCTTGCGAACAAGCTGCAGGCATGCGGCGCGGAAACGTATCGCGTGGAAGACACGATCACGCGCATCATCGAAGCGTACGGCGTAAAACGCGTCGACGCGTTCGTCATTCCGAGCTGCATCATGGCGTCGCTGGAAACCGACGAAGGGCAGATCCTGACAAAGATCCGCCGTCTGCAGGGCGGCGGAACGATGCTCGACGGCATCGAGCGGTATACCTCGCTCTGCCGCCGCATCTGCAGCGAACATCCCGACATGCAGACCGCACGCCGGCTCCTTCGTGAGACCGAAAACAGCGTCTGCCGCTATAACCTGTTCGTGTATTACGTCTCGGCGTTTCTGATCGGATGCGGCTTCGGCGCATTCTTCGGCGGCGGGCTTCTCGAGATGCTGGCCGCCGGCATCTGCGGACTCGCGATCGGCGCGTCGCAGCAGTTCATGGGGCGGCTTCACGCAAACACGTTCTTCACCTCGTTCGTCTGCAGCTTCATCCTCGGATTCCTGGCAAACGTGCTCGCGGCGGTCGGCGTCGGCAAAAACGCTGACATCACCGTAATCGGCGCGATCATGATCCTCGTGCCGGGATTTCTGTTTACGAACAGCCTGCGCGATATCATCTACGGCGATACGATGTCAGGACTCAACCGTCTCGTGCAGGTCGTGATCATCGCGGTCGCGCTCGTCGTCGGCACCAGCGCCGGCGTATCGCTTGCGCGACATCTGTTCCCCTCCGTGCAGATCGGTCTTGCGCCGATCCGTTACTCGATCCCGCTGCAATGTCTGTTCGGTCTGATCGGCACGCTCGGCTTCGGACTGATGTTCAACATGCACGGGCGCGGCATCCCGTTCGCCCTGCTCGGCAGCGTCGTCTCGTGGCTCGTGTGCAGTCTGTGTCTTGAGGCCGGGCTGAAAGAACCGATCTGCTATCTGTTTGCGGCGGCGGCTTCGGCGCTCTATGCCGAGATCATGGCGCGCATCCGCAAATTCCCTGCGACGAGCTATCTGATGTGCGCTCTCGTGCCGCTGATCCCCGGTTCCGGCATCTACTATACCGTCGACTTCATTCGCCGCGGCATGCTCGGCGAAGCGTATGACAAGGGTATGGCGACCGCCATGGTGGCGGGCGCGATGGCGGTCGGCGTGTTGCTGATTTCCACCATGTTCCGCATGTGGAGCGTCTGGAAGAACAACCGCAAAAAGCGCGCGTGAGCAAAGGAGAAACACCATGCGTTTTATGAAACAGCCGCCTGTTTTATCCGATGCACTGCTCAAAGATCTGCACCGCTACATCGATGCATATTACACCGGCGAGCAGCTTTCGGAAATGCCGGATATGTTTCTGTCGGCGAAGTGTCCCGCCTTTCAGGAGGCGTCTGCGGCGCAGGAATATCGGGAAGAAGCCGCGCCGATGCTCGCGCCGCCGAAGCGCCGTCCCGCCGAACCGAACGGGCTTCAGGATATTCTGAAAACAGCCGAAAGCAGCTTTTCCGAGCATCTTCTCTCCCTGCTGCAGGAATGC
>ONMC01000046.1 GCA_900318745.1 uncultured Eubacteriales bacterium | reverse complement strand
CGGAAACGACCGGATCATAGTAACGGTCGAAGTATGCCAGCAGCACTTCCACGTTCGGGCAGTCCGCAAAGACGACGACTTCGCCCGCGCCGACTTCGGGGTTATTGGAGATGCAGAGCGTCTGATCGCCGTGCGGTCCGATCAGCGGGTCCACAACGATGTAGTTTTCCGGATTGGAAACGACCGTCTCGCTCTCCCACCAATAGAACGCGCCGTAGGTTTCAAGACCCTTGCCGTTTGCGAGGAAGTTGTCCTGCGACTGTTCAAAGGAGACCTTGTCGATCAGGTTTTCGGAAACCCAGTTTGCGAGGAAGTTGGTCGCTTCTTTGAAGCGGTCGTCCTCTACCGTGTAGGTCACTTTGCCGTCCACGATGATGCGGTGTTCGAGGTTGTCGTTCAGACCGAACATGCCGTACAGATCGCACTGATTGCCCTGCCAGTTGTTATAGACAAAGCTCATCGGACGCTCGTCGCCCGCATTGCCGTTGCCGTTCATGTCGTTGTCGCGGAAGTAGGCAAGCATTGCCTCCATCTGATCGCAGGTCAGGTTCAGACCGTCCTTGAGGTCCGCAACCGTGACGCCGGAAACCGCGCCTGCTTCGATCGCGGCGGCAGCCCAGTTCTTGTTGAGGAACAGGATGTTCGGGTTCTGCAGAAGTCCCATTTCCTCAACGCGCGGCAGAGAGTAGATCTTGCCGTCCTCTACGTTGATCAGCTGCGCCTTGATGTCGGGGCGCTCTTCGAGGATCTTGGAGAAGTTCGGCATGTATTCGAGGTAGTCGCTGATCGGCAGCAGGACCTTGCGCTTGGCGTACTTGATGATTTCGCCTGCGCCCATGCCGGCGTGATAGATCGCGTCGGGACGGTTGTCCGCGTTGCCGAAGATCAGGTTCTTCTGCTGCGCATACACCGATTCGGAGACGTTCTCCCAGGTGACGAACACGTTGGTGCTCGCATAAAGATCCTGCATGATCTTCATGTCGTTATAGTCGAGCGCCGAAGCATTCTTGGAAGAATAGATGCTGAAAGACAGTTCCTGTGCGCCCTTCTCGTTGAGGATCGGGGCATTCGTGTCGGTCCACTGGAAGCCGTATTCTTCGACCAGTTTCTCGACGCCGGCGCTTTCCTGCTTATTGCCGGATTTTCCGCTGCCGCCGCAGGCGATCGCGGAAAGCGCGAACAGCAGTGCGAGCACCAATGCGATTCTTTTTTTCATGTTGCTTTCCTCCTGATGATTTTTGATTATCCTTTCAGGGAGCCGATCATGACGCCCTGCGCAAAGTACTTCTGCACGAACGGGTAGAGCAGCAGAACCGGTACGCTCGATACGATGACCGAAACGTACTTCAGCTGGTTTGCAAGACGATACTGCTGCAGGATCGTTTCGCCGCTGCCGCCGACGGTGCTTTCCGACGCGATCAGGATCTCTTTCAGAACGAGCTGAAGCGGGTACAGGTTTTCGTTCTGCAGGAAGATCATCGCGTTGAAGTAGCTGTTCCACTGACCGACCGCATAGTAAAGTGCCATAACCGCGATGATCGCTTTAGACAGCGGAAGGACGATCTCGATAAAGATACGGAATGAACCCGCGCCGTCGATCTTTGCCGCTTCGATCAGGCTGGTCGGAATGCTCGATTCGAAGAACGTTTTGGTCATGAACAGGTTCCATACCGACAGGATCGACGGGAGCACGATCGCCCAGATCGTATTGACAAGGCCGAGACCCGACATGACGTTATAGAACGGGATCAGACCGCCGCCGAAGAACATCGGGATGATGAAGTAGATCATCAAAAGCCGCTTGCCGGGCAGCGTGTTGCGGCTCAGCGCCCAACCGGCGGGAACCGTGACAATCAGCGAGAGGACAACGGTCAATGCCGTGTAGAGGATCGTGTTGCGATAGCCGAGCCACACGTCCTTGCGCTCCATGATCTTCGCGAATCCCTCGAAGTTCAGATTGACCGGGTAAAGGAAGACCTTGCCGCCGAGCACCGCGTCCGGATCGGAGATCGCGGCGATGACGATGAAGTACAGCGGATAGAGAACGATCAGTGCAAGAATGCCCAGAACGATCGCGTTGATCGTATAGAACACCTTATCGCCGACGGTATCGCGCAATGCCATTCTCGGTTTTGCTTGTTTTGCCATATCGTTCCCCCTCCTTACCACAGCGAGTTCTCGCTAAAGCGTTTCGAGGTCGTATTGGCGATGATCAGCAGCACGACGTTGATAATCGAGTTGAACAGACCGATCGCCGTTGCGTATGCCTGATCCGGCACGCCGGTCAGACCGCGCTTATAGACGTAGGTCGAAATGAGTTCGGAAACCTGCAGGTTGCCGTCGGTCTGCATCAGCAGGGCCTTTTCATAACCGACGCCCATCAGACCGCCGATCGACATGATCAGCATGACGGAGATCATCGGCATGATGGCGGGCAGGTCGACATTGATCACGCGCTGGAACCGCGTTGCGCCGTCGAGGATCGCCGCTTCATGCTGCTGCGGATCGACGTTGGACAGCGCGGCAATGTAGATGATCGCGCTCCAGCCGAAGTCCTGCCAGTTGCTCGAAAGGATGTACATCGGGCGGAACGCGCTGCTTTCGAGGAAGTACGAATAGCGTTCGCCGCCGAGGCTTGCCGCGAGGTTGTTGACGAGACCGTAACGGCCGAAGAACAGCGTCAGCATACCGACCAATACGACGAGCGAGATGAAGTGCGGACCGTTGAAGATCGTCTGCAGCACCTTCGCCGTCTTTTTGCCCTTCATGGCGTTGAGCATCAGGGACACGATGATCGGCAGCGGGAAGCCGATGATGAAGCCGATGATACAAATCAAAAACGTGTTCTTCATCAAAGGCCAGAACATCGGATCGGAGAAGAACCGTTCAAAGTTCTGGAACCCGATCCAGATCGTCGAATCGGACAGGATCTTGTCGCCGGGCATAAAGTCCTGGAACGCGATCAGCACGCCGTAGATCGGCAGGTAGTTAAAGAGAAATACGACGGCAACCGCCGGCAGAACCATCAGAAAATACGGCGCGTTTTCTTTCAGCGAAAGGATGCGCTGTTCCTTGGTTCTCTTTTTCTTGACGCGAGGCGCCCGTTCCTTCACGGCGCGCTTTGCGGGATTGGCTGCTTCCATAGTGTCCTCCTTCTCAGAAATCGTAACGCTTGCAGACCGGAGAATTGTTCTGCGCGGACTCTGCATCGTACCAGATCAGGTTGTTTCCGGATTCTTTGTCAAACAGCTGGATGAGTTCGGGTTTGGTCGTGAACGCAACGGTGCGTCCCATGGAAACGTCGGTGGCGAGATCGTAGGTCGGGATCAGCATGACCACTTCATCCTCGTTGCTGCGCGCATGGATGTTGTATTCGCTGCCCATCATCTCGGAAACTTCGATGGTCGCTTTCAGCTCGCCTTCGCCGACCGTGATGTGCTGCGGACGAATGCCGGCGACGATCTCCTGCGTCTCAACGCCGTTCTCCTTCAGTGCCTTCTGCTGGAACTCGCTGAGTTTGAAGCGGACGCCGCGGATCTCCGCATAATAGACGCCGTTCTCCAGGAGAACCTTGCAGTTGTCGAAGAAGTTCATGACCGGCATGCCGATGAATCCTGCAACGAACAGGTTGACCGGACGGTTGAACACTTCCTGCGGGGTGCCGATCTGATTCACGAAACCGTCCTTCATGATCACGATGCGATCGCCGAGCGTCATTGCCTCGGTCTGGTCGTGCGTGACGTACATGAACGTCGTGTCGATACGGGAACGCAGCTTGATGATCTCCGCGCGCATCTGGTTGCGAAGCTTTGCGTCCAGATTGGACAGCGGTTCGTCCATCAGAAAGACTTTCGGATCGCGGACCATCGCTCTGCCGATCGCAACACGCTGACGCTGACCGCCGGACAGCGCCTTCGGCTTGCGCTTCAGGTACTGGGTGATGTCGAGGATCTCCGCGACTTCCTTGACCTTCTTGTCGATCTCAGCCTTCGGCACCTTGCGAAGCTTCAGCGCGAATGCAAGGTTGTCATAGACCGTCATGTGCGGATACAGCGCATAGTTCTGGAAGACCATCGCAATATCTCTGTCCTTCGGCGCAACGTCATTGACCAGTCTCCCGTCAATGTACAGCTCGCCGTCGCTGATCTCTTCGAGACCCGCTACCATACGAAGCGTCGTCGATTTGCCGCAGCCGGACGGACCGACCAGAACGACGAACTCCTTGTCCTTGATCACCAGGTTGACGTCGTGAACGGCGGTCACCTTGTTATCATAGACCTTCTTTAACCCCTTCATGATGACTTCCGACATTTTTCCTGCTTCCTCCTTTGAATTTTGGTATGCCGTGACAGCCTGCAATTATAAATATTCTCTTTCATTTACATAATAATCATTTCTTTACATTCTGTCAATATGATTGTTCACAAATATTTACATATCGTAACCTATTCTTGGCGAATTATGTCAAGATTGTGTCAAAAACAGTGCATATGTTTACATTTTGCACATCTTGATTTTCGTCAAACGGTATGCTATATTACAGATAGTATTGTAAACGAGGTGTAAACATGGCACATCGGCGCGTCACGATTCAGGATATTGCGGACGCCTGCGGTCTCAGCCGCAACACGGTATCCAAGGTGTTCAACAACCGCGGAGCCGTACCGGAAGCAACGAAGCGCACCGTTCTTCAAAAAGCGAAGGAACTGGGGTATTATCAGCTGCCCGAAAGCGGCATGTCCGCTCCGGTCGGTCAGGCGTGCAATATTGCATTGCTGACCGGCAACGATCCGCAGGGGCACAGCTTCGGATCCCTTGTGATCACCAGTTTCACCGATCAGATCAGCCGCGCGGGCTACAACCTAAAGATGTTCCGCGTTTCCGAAGAGGAAGCCGCAAACCGCTCGCTTCCCCCGCATCTGCTTCTGAATGAAACGGCAGGCATCATTGCGATCGAACTGTTCGACAAAGAATACTGCGATATGCTCTGCACCGTCGGTATCCCGACGGTCTTCATCGATACGTATGCGAATTCGGGCATTTCCCTGCTGAGCAGCGATCTCGTGACGATGGAAAACTACACCAGCACGGCGCTTCTGACGCGTCATCTGATCCGGTGCGGCGCAACGTGTTTCGGATTTGTCGGCGACATCGCACACTGTCTGAGCTTTAAGGAACGCTGGATGGGCTATCGGACCGCGCTGCAGGAAGCCGGTCTCTCCTCCGTCGAGCCGTGCTCGATCCTTGCGAAGGACGATGCGCCCTACGGTGATACGGATTGGCTGCTCGAACAGCTGCGCGCCATGCCCCGCATTCCGGACGCCTTTGTCTGTGCGAACGACTATCTCGCCATTCATCTGATGACCGCCGTGAAAAAGATGGGGTTCTCCGTTCCGAACGACGTGATGATCACCGGTTTTGACGGCTCGCCCGAGTCCTCGGTGGTCGATCCCCCGCTCACGACCGCGCAGATCCCAAGCATGGATCTCGGACGCATCGCCGCGTACATCCTTCTGAACCGCATTCAGAATCCGAGTCGTCCGAATATGCGCGTCTACGTCAATACCGTCCCGCTTCTGCGTGACAGCACAAGATAACACAACGGCTCTGCCCGCGAAACCGCAGCAGAGCCGTTTTCTTTTATGCAATTCCAAATGCGGGGCTTGGCGAACGGCCCGACCGTCTTTCAGAAGATCTGTCCCGGCAGTCTCAGCTTCTCCTTCGGCGGAAACGCTTTGTCGAATTCCTCCACGTCCGCATCGTCCACGTAATAGCCCTTGGGCGTTTGGTACACGCCGGTGATCCCATCCAGATAACCGGGGATCAGTTCCCTGCAGAGGAAGAAGGAATCGTCCGCGCCCTCCGGCAGATCATGATAGCGGATGCCGAAGGTTCGGGCATAGGTAAAACCGCTGTGACCGTAAAAGCCGATGTTGCCCTCGAAGAGCACCGCGCCGAACCCCATGGCTGTTGCCTTTTCCAGGCAGAAGTCCAACAGGTGCTTTCCGTAGCCCTGCCGTTTCAGTTCCGGCGTGATGCCGATCGGACCCATGGTCAGCACGGGGATCACCCTGCCGTCATCCGCATCGATGCCCGTCCTCATGAACATGTTCTGTCCGATCAATCTGCCGTCCTTCTCCATTACGAAGTCCAGCTCCTTCACAAAAGCCGGATCGTCGCGCAGGACGTGGATCACATAATGCTCGCTGCAGCCCGGTCGGTACACGTTCCAGAACGATTCTCTGACGAGGTTTTCGACGGCTCTCCGTTCTTCCGTCTTCTCCCGGCGAATGATGCAGCCTTCGAATGCGTTTTTCAGGTTTTGCTGCAGCGCTTTCGCGATCGAAGACTTCCCCGCAGACGAGGGTCCGTTCAGCAAAAGGACTGACGGCTCTTTGCGGATCGCATAATACGTCAGATCGCGTTCGACGCCCAGGTAAGTCAATTCCTTCTCCGAAAAGCGATCATACGCCATGCCGCATTTTTCCATCACACGGCGTGAGGCGTCGTTCCCGGTGAAATAGGAGGCACAGACGGTGTGCAGCCCCTTTTCGCAAAGCAGATACTTCAAAAACCGTCCGACCGCTTCGGCGGCATAGCCCTGTCCCCAATGCTCTGACCCGATCCCGTAGCCGATCTCGCACACGCCGTCCTGTTCATCAAAATACAGAATGATCCCGATGAGCCTGCCGGTATCCTTCAAGCGAATCGCAAAGAGGTCGTCCCGCCCGAGGTACGCGGTAAAATCAAAATCCTCGAGCGAGTCGGCATAGCGGCAGACGAACGTTTCGAGCACCTTTTTATCGTGCGAGATGTTGTGAAAATAATCCTCTTTATCGGTCTCCTTCACGCGATCGAGGATCAGCCGTTCCGTTTCCATGTGTTCATACCCCGCCGTTCACAATTGCGGCATACCGCTCTTCCGGGATCATGGGCGAACCGATCTCTGAGAGCAGCGCCGCATCGATCGTTCCCGTCTCGGCATATTGCCGTCCCGCCTGCCTTACAAGCGCCAGTCTGGGTCCGGTCACGATCGCCGCCTCGGGCGCGTTGAACATGGGGCTTTCGGGAACCGTAAGGACCGTGCGGTTTGCGGGAAAGCACAGTTCAAACTGCGCGACCGCCGGTTCAAAATTGTGTTTGCTGTTCGGAAACCCGCATCCGCAGATCATCAGATACCGCAGATGAGAAAAGTCCGCCTGCCCGACGTGCGCATACCGGTCGCCGACCTTTTGCATGGTCATGGCGGACAGCGGCATCGTGCGGTCCAGCACCGCCTTCAGCGGCGCCGGCATGCCGTAGCAGTACAGCGGAAAGCTGAGAAGCAGCAGATCGCTCTTAAGTACCTCGTCCAGAATATCGCGCATATCGTCGTCATGGATGCAGACGCCGCCGTTTCGTTTGCAGGCAAAACAGCCGGTGCAGTATTCGATATGACGGTCGACGACATCGATCACACGGACCGTCTGCGGCGCGGCGTCCTGCATCCCCTGAAGAAACGCCCGGGTGATGTGCATCGTATCGCTGTGCTCCCGCTTGGGACTGCCGTTCCATACAAGGATCTTCATAGGTTTCCTCCCTCATACTGTTTGATCCAATCATCCAGGATCCGCATCTGTTCCCCGGTATGGAACCAATGCTCGCAGCCGTTCGCTACGGTAAGCGAAACGTTATGTGTTTTCGCAAATCCGGCAACGGTTTCGATCGGCGTCAGATCGTCGTGTTCTCCGTACAGAATGTGCGTCGGCGCCGTCCATACGGGCGGGTGTGTCCGCACATAGCAGAGATACGCCCAAGACAGTTCTTCGCCGGACGCGATGCGGATCACGCCCTCGGATTCCAGTTCCTTTTCCGTCACGTTCGCGCGGCGCATCATACCGGCGATCAGCTGTTCCATATCCACGATCGGCGAGATGAAATACGCCTTTCGGATCATTGCGTCGATCCCGGCATGCATGCACAAATACGCGCCGATGCTGTTTGCAATCAGGGTGATGTGCGCAAACCGTTCGTGCAGCTTTTCGATTGCCGCGCGGATCTGCGGACTCGCTTCCCACGGCGTATCGCCCCGGTATTCAAGCCCGATGACCTCGCAGTCACCGAACAGCGGGCGGTAATGCCCGCACTCCGCCGCGCCGCCGCCTTTGCCGTGCACATAAACGACCGCTTTCATATCCGTCTTAACACCCGTACGTTTTCAGAAAATGCCGGCTGAACGCCTCCGCCCGCGCCATGGCTTCCTCCGTCTTCTCCGGTTCCCGATCGCACAAGCGGATGAGCGCAGAGATCGGCGCCGTATATGCAAACGCCAGCATTTCCGGATCGTCCCTGCGGAGCAGTCCCTTGTCCATCATGCCGGAAAAAACGTGCGTGAACATTTGTGTGAGCCCCGTGAGAAAATGCTTTGTCGCAAGCGCTTTCGCCCGCTCGTCGCGGAACTGTTCGACGGAGAGCACCTTGCGCGTCATCACGATCCTTTTGTCGTGCACGGTAAAATCCACCATCCGCATCGTCATCGCCGTCAGCTCCTCCTGCGAATCCGGCACGGGCGGAAGATGCTCCGGGGAACCGAACCGTTCCCCGTAGTATGCGATCATCCGGTCAAGCAGCGCATTCCAGATCTCTTCTTTGCTCTCAAAATGCTTGTAGATCCCGGACTTGACCAGTCCGAGCGAGCCGCTCAGCTCCCGGATATTCGTGCCGGCATAGCCGTATTGAGAGAACCGTTCCAGCGCGGCGTCCAGTATCCTTTCTTTGGTATCGTTTGCCATTCTGCCCTCCGTTGCGGTCAAAGTGACCCCTCGTTCACCGACAGTATAGTGAACGAAAGGTCACCTGTCAAGACCGTGCTCCGAAAAAAAGACGCACCCCGCTTCGGATGTGCGTCTTTTGCAGCTGTTCGTCTGTTCGGATCACCGTTTTGAAACGGTTCCGGATCCGAGGCGTCGTTCGGTCGTTCCGCTTCCGTTCGCCGCGTTTAGGATCGCCGCGATCTCCGGAAGGGTTTTCGCAAAACTTACGCCGCTTTGCTTTTCCGGTGTAGAAAGACCCAGTTCGATCATGTGATCGAGCAGAATGCGCATGCCTTCGTAATAGCCGTTGAGATCATAGAAGATGCACGGCGCATCGAGATGTCCGAGCGCGACCTTGCTCATGACCTCGGAAATCTCCTCGAGCGTTCCGGTGCCGCCGGGGAACGCGATGAACGCATCGCCGAGCTCGATCATCTTCGCCTTGCGCTCGCTCATGTCCTCGGTAACGATCAGTTCCGTGATCGCGTCGTAAACGAATCCGTCTTCCACAAAGAACCGCGGCTCCACGCCCGTCACGCGTCCGCCGGCCTGCAGAACGCTTTCGGCGAGCTCGCCCATCAGACCGCACTTCGAACCGCCGTAAACGAGCGCATGACCGCTGCCGCCGATCCACGCGCCGAGTTTGCGCACCGCCTGCGTCAGAGCCGGATCGTTTCCCGGCGTTGCGCCGAGATAAACCGTGATGTTCATACTTCCTCCGTGATCTTCCGCCCGTGTTCTCTCTTTGGGAGCAGCAGGCGGATGCTTTTGATTCATTGTAATTTGTTTTTCATGAATTGTAAAGACGCAATCATCCTGGTATAATAAGGGTATCGAACCGAAAGGAGTCCATTATGAGAATCGCAGTCATCACCGGCGCATCGTCCGGGATGGGAAGAGAGTTTGTCAAGGCGGTCGACCGCGCATATGTGCTCGATGCGATCTGGGTGATCGCGCGCAGAAAAGAGCGGCTGGAAGCGCTCGGTGCAGAATGCCGCACGCCGGTGCGTGCGCTCGCCTGGGATCTGTCCGCGCCGGAATCCCTCGACGCCTATCGTTCCCTGCTCGAAACCGAACAGCCGGAAATCCGGATCCTGATCAACGCCGCGGGCTACGGCGTTTTCACCGCGTTCGAGCAGGGCGATCCGGAAAACCAGCTCGGCATCGTGGATCTCAACGACCGCGCACTGACCGCCGTATGCGCGCTGTCACTTCCGTACATGAAATCCGGAGGCGAGATCGTCAACCTCGGCTCGAATTCGAGCTGGCAGCCGGTTCCGTACATGGCGGTTTATGCGGCGAGCAAGGCGTACGTGCTGTCCTTCAGCCGCGCGCTCGGCCGCGAGCTGAAGACGCGCGGCATCCATGTCATGTGCGTTTGCCCCGGATGGATCAAAACCGAGTTCATGGACCGTGCGGTGCATGACGATACGATCACCTATTATGATCGGTGGTATACGGCGGAGCAGGTCGTGACCCGTGCGATGAAGGATCTCAAAAAGCGCAAAACCGTTTCGATCCTCGGGTTTCCGGTGCGCATGCAGGTACGGCTTGTGAAGCTGCTGCCGGTGCAGTGGGTGATGAACACCTGGTGCAGGCAGCAAAAGAAGCCGTAAGAGATACAAAAAAGACCCGATGCGTTTGCATCGGGTCCTTGTTTTTTCGGAGCTTACAGCGTAAAGCGCAGATACGTCTTCTTGCCCTTGCGGATCTTGACGCCGTTTTCGAGCTGTTCCTTCGTGATGTTCATCCACGTATCGTCGACGCGTTCGCCGTCCAGCTGGATGGAGCCCTGCTCGATCAGCGTGCGGATCTTGCCCTTGGACTTTTCGATGCCGCCGAGAAGCAGCATATCGACGATATTGATCCTTCCGTCCGTGAGCGCATCCTCGGGAACGACGGCTTTCGGCATATTCGCATCGTCGCCCGCGCCGGCAAACAGCGCGCGCGCCGCGTTCTGCGACTTGTTCGCCTCTTCCTCGCCGTGCACAAGCTTCGTCAGCTCGAACGCAAGGATCTCCTTCTTTTCGTTGATGCGGCTGTCGTCCCAATGCTCCATCTCTTCGATCTCTTCGATCGGGATGAAGGTCAGCATGCGGATGCACTTCATGACGTCCGCGTCGCCGACGTTGCGCCAGTATTGATAGAATTCGAACGGCGTGGTCTTGTTCGGATCAAGCCAGACCGCATTGCCCGCCGTCTTGCCCATCTTCTTGCCCTGCGAGTCGGTCAGCAGCGTGATCGTCATCGCATACGCATCCTTGCCGAGCTTTTTGCGGATGAGCTCCGTGCCGCCGAGCATGTTCGACCATTGATCGTCGCCGCCGAACTGCATGTTGCAGCCGCGGTGCTGGTACAGATAGTAGAAGTCGTAGGACTG
>ONMC01000065.1 GCA_900318745.1 uncultured Eubacteriales bacterium | reverse complement strand
CCCACCTGTTCCCATCCCGAACACAGAAGTTAAGCGCACATACACCGACAATACTTGGCTGGAGACGGCCCGGGAAGATAGGCAGCTGCCGGAATCCAAGAGACACTCATTTGAGTGTCTCTTTTCTTTTCCCGATCTCTCCTTTACCGCGCATGTGAAGAATCTCCGCTTGTCGATGCGAGGTTATGAAACTCACCTGCGGGAATGAATCGATTCGTGCTGAACTTAAGCGGTTGCGAAAGCAGCCGCTTTATGGTATACTGGCAAAAATGAAGGGACGGGAGGCCGGAATTGAAAGGGTTGAAATACAAATGTCTGGTGCTGGATCATGACGATACGGTCATGAACAGCACGGCACATGTACATCATCCGTCATTTCTGGTTGCGCTCAAAGAGCTGCGTCCGGGATTCACCATGGATCTCGATACGTATTTTCGCATCAACTTCGATCCGGGGTTTTTGCCATACTGCGAAAATGTGCTGCACTTCACGCCCGAGGAATGTGAGCGCGAACTGGAGATCTGGAAAGCATACGTGAAAGATCATATCCCGGAGGTGTTTCCGGGCGTCGCTGAGATCATCCGTGAGCAGTTCGCGCGCGGCGGGTCTGTCTGCGTGGCGTCGCATTCGTTTAGGCACAACATTTTGCGTGACTACAGAGCAAACGGACTTCCGGAACCGACGCTGGTCTACGGATGGGAGCTGCCGCGCGAACTGCGAAAGCCGAATCCGTATGCGCTCAATGAGATCATGCGGGAGTTGGCGCTTGAACCGAACGATCTCCTCATGGTCGACGATCTGAAGCCCGGCTACGACATGGCAAAAAGCGTCGGCGTTCCGTTCGCGGCGGCGGGGTGGGCGTATGACGTTCCGGAGATCCGCGCGTTTTTGCAGGAAAACTGCCCATTGTACTTCGACACGCCGGATGCGTTGTATCAATATTTGTTTGAATAGGAGGTCATTCAGTTGCGAAAGAGAAATCAAGACAGAGGCATAGCTTTTCGGAGCTTTATAGAGGCGCTTGCGATCGGATTGGCTCCGGCCTTTGCCGTGATACCGGTGTTGATGCTGATCGTCAACGGCGACGCGCTCGGCCCGTGGTGGATACCGCTGCTGATGTTATACATCATGCTGTTTTATGTGGGAGAGATCTTCCTGATCGGGCACAAGTACCGCAATGAGGTGCACATGCAAGTCGGACATGAGGCCTTTTATGAGATTTTTCCGAATGAAAGGCGAAGGGCGATACGCTGCGTCAGAAAGAATCCGAACCCGGAACGCGAATCGGTACTCGAATCCTATCGGATGCGCATTTGTGATGCGGATGAGGATGAAAAGAAGGCACACAACACACGCATCAGCAACTGTTTCTATTATGCCGCAGCCGCGATCATCTTTGCGCTCGCGGGATACTGCGTGTATGGACTGTATCAGGACGCAGCGGCGGGCATGAAGATGGACGCCGCGCATGTTCTGCGATTTTTGGCGGTCGTTATGATGCTGACCGTGGCGATCGCGGCGCTGCGGCGATCGAAGCGCTACATTCTGCAGACGATCGCGTCGGTACTGCTCTTTCTGAACATTTGGGCGAACTTTGCGAATAAGGTGATGATGCCGCAGAATTATACGTTTGCGCCGGTGTTTGAGGGACTCATCGTGCTCGCGATCTTTTTGATCGCGGCATTCGGGCTGATGATCCCTGCACGAATGTTTAAGAGTGATACCCCGACACGCAGGGAGAAACAGGCGTTTGCTCTCGACATGTACGAGCTCGGCGTGATCGACGAAAAAGAACTGGCGTATCGCTTCGAATGATAAGAAAAGGAGACGGAGATGCAGTACACGAAGAAAAGCAAAATGTCGATCAGCGATTCGCTGACCAAGCTGGTCGATAAGATGCAGCCGGAGGGCGTGCAGACGATCCTCGGCGTCTTCGCGAAGGAGACGGAGGAGTTCAAACTTGATCTGGAGAGAAAAAAGTTTCTCAAAGAGGAGCTGAAACTGAAGGACGCCGACATGAACGGCTGGCAGACAGCGGCGGATGTGATCCGTCACTTCGATGCTTCGGAACTGACGCGAAAGCACCCGCAGGCAGCGAAGAACACGCTGATCATGGTGCTGTCGATGTTCCCGCCGACGCTGATCGTTGCCGGACTGTGCGCGGGTGTGCCGGACGAAACGCTTTCGAATATCCTCGGATTCTCGCTGAAGGCGACGCCGGACCATCTCCTGAACATGCTCGTTTCGCATCAGGCGAACGTTGTTGCTGCGCGCAATGCGGCATTTGCGGAGGCGGATCGCATCGAAGCCGGCAAGCGAAACCTGGCGTTCGTCACAAAGGACGAGTTGCTGTTTCAACAACTGAAAAAACTCGTGGAGGAAGATGACGACGAGAGCAGCGAGATCGTGATCGGCACGAAGGACGGAACGGTGCGCCTTTTGCGGTGGGAAGAACAGAAATGGGTCTATCGCAGCAAGACGGATACCGTCGACACCAAGGTGATCGTGATCGGCGACTGCAAAAACGCAGACAACGGCGTCAGGCTGATGAACGTCCGATTCGATCAGTACGGCATTCGATACGGATGGATCGGCAATTGCGCGTATGTGCATGCGGATCTCAGAAAGATCCGGGGGAAGGGCGTATATGATGCGTTCCTCGAAGAATTGCGGCAGATGCCGGCGCCGGAGGTCATCAAGGAGGACAAGAAGCTGCGGCTGAACTGGAAGACGGGTCTCAAAGCGGCGCTTGCGACGCCGATCCTTGCAAAGGATCTATATGACGACAACTATGCGGTGAAGCGGCAGATGTACTTCTTCGGCGTGATCCATTTTTATTACCATCATCTGGAGGCATTTCTCGAGGAATGATGCGTCGCAAGATGTGGGGCTTTCGATGCTGTAAAGCACCACATATATATATGAAGAAACAGGGCACGGAACGTCGGGTTCCGTGCCCTGTATGATTGTGCGGGTCCTGCCGGACGCGGGATCGATCAGATGCCGATGTCCGCGGCGACGCGATACATATAGGCGTCGAGACTCTTTTCCATCTGCAGCGCCTCCTCGATCGGGGTCGGAACGATGCGCGAATCGCGGTAGCAGATCACCTGGTTGCGCTCGCCCTTCAGAAGCTGTTCGACCGCGAAGTGTCCCATGCGGGCGGCCATGTCGCGGTCGCGCGCCGTCGGGCTGCCGCCGCGCTGGATATAGCCGATGATCGAAACACGCGCTTCAAGACCGGTTTCCTCGGCGATGCGGGAGCAGATCTCATCGCACTTGCCGACGCCCTCCGCAACGATGATCAGGTGATGGTGCTTGTCGTGCATGCGGCCTTCGCGGATCTTCTCGATGACGTCGCGTTCGAAGCTGTACGGAAACTCCGGAATGATGATCGACGTCGCGCCGACCGCGAGTCCCACATACACCGCAAGGTGACCGGCATGCCGTCCCATGACCTCGACGACGGATACGCGCTCATGCGACTGCATCGTGTCCGCAAGGCGGTCGATCGCTTCCACTGCAGTGTTTGCTGCCGTATCGAAGCCGATCGTGTAATGGCTGCAGCCGATGTCGTTGTCGATGGTGGCGGGGATGCCCATGACGTTCACGCCCTGCTTCGAGAGCGCGAGCGCGCCGCGGAACGTGCCGTCGCCGCCGATGCAGATGACTGCGTCCAGTCCGAGGTAGCGGCAGGTCTGCGCTGCCCGGTGCTGCCCGGCTTCGCTCATGAAGTCCTCGCTGCGTGCGGTGTAAAGGACCGTGCCGCCGCGATGCGTGATGCCGTTGACGGTGCGCGCCGTCATTTCCAGCACGTCCGCATGGATCAGTCCCTGATAGCCGCGGCGAATGCCGACTGCGATGACGCCGTTCTTTGCGCAGGTGCGCACGGCTGCGCGAATCGCCGCATTCATGCCGGGCGCGTCGCCGCCGCTCGTCAGAATGCCGATACGACGAATTTTATTGTCCATAGTGATCAATCCTCCTTCTCCACGGATAATATATCATAATTCGCGCGGCTTGACAATGGGAAACGCGCAAATCATGAAAAAAAGACGGTTACAATATATTTTTAAAAATCTGAAAAAAATACTTGCAATCTGAAAAGAAATCATGTAATATAGCAGGGTACGCGCCGCAAAGCGTATTTTGCGCTGCGGTGCAGGAGTGCGGCGAAGGTTGCCGGTTGCCATTCCGGGTAATTTCGAGCACATCCGACGTCCGAGCGGACGGGGCAAAAATAGCGGAATCCCGTGCCGTCCCACAGCACAGTCGCAAGACTGTGTAAAATAATGAGAGGGAAACACACGGCTCTGTGTACTGCCCGACAAAAATTCATGGAGGAAAGAAAAAAGTATGGCAAACCAAAGAATTCGTATCAAGCTCAAGGCCTATGAACACAGTCTGATCGACCAGAGCGCCGAAAAGATCGTTGAGACCGCCAAGAGAACGGGCGCACAGGTTTCCGGCCCGATCCCCCTGCCCACCGAGAAGGAAATCGTTACGATCCTTCGTGCAACGCACAAGTATAAGGATTCTCGTGAGCAATTCGAGATGAGAACGCACAAGCGTCTGATCGACATCAACCAGCCGTCCAACAAGACCGTTGAAGCGCTGATGAAGCTCGATCTTCCCGCAGGCGTAGACATCGAAATCAAGCTGTAATCCCAAACGGAGGTATGTACCAATGAAGAAAGCCATTTTGGGCAAGAAGATCGGTATGACGCAGTTCTTCAGAGCTGACGGTACCATGATTCCCGTCACTGTCATCGAAGCCGGTCCGTGCCCCGTCGTTCAGAAGAAAACCGTAGCAAACGAAGGTTACGATTCCGTCCAGCTCGGCTTTGCCGAACTGCGCGAGAAGCTCGCAAACAAGCCGCGCAAGGGTCACTTCGCAAAAGCGAACCTCAAAGCGATGCGCTACCTTCGCGAGTTCAGACTCGAAGACGCCGCTTCCTATGAAGTCGGTCAGATCGTCAAGGCGGACGTGTTCGCCGAGGGCGACAAGGTCGACGTTTCCGGCACCAGCAAGGGCCACGGATTCCAGGGCGTCGTCAAGCGTCATCATCAGGGCCGCGGCCGTATGACCCACGGCTCCCACTTCCACCGCGCACCCGGTTCCATGAGCGCCTGCTCCGATCCGAGCCGTGTGTTCAAGACCAAGAACCTGCCCGGTCATATGGGCAGCGAGCACGTCACCGTGCAGAACCTTGAGGTCGTTCGCGTGGATGCGGAACGGAACCTGCTGCTCATCAAGGGTGCGGTTCCCGGTGCAAAAGGCGGTCTCGTGACTGTCAAGAGCACAGTAAAGTAAGGAGGAAAGAACTATGCCTAACGTAGCATTGTATGATATCAAAGGCCAGAACATCGGCGATATTACCCTTTCCGAGACCGTTTTCGGTCAGCCCGTCAACGCAGCGGTCATGCACGAAGTCGTGGTTGCGCATCTTGCGAACTGCCGTCAGGGCACGCAGAGCGCAAAGACCCGTTCCGAAGTTTCCGGCGGCGGCAAGAAGCCGTGGAGACAGAAGGGCACCGGCCGCGCACGCCAGGGTTCCACCCGTTCTCCGCAGTGGAGACACGGCGGCGTCGTATTCGCGCCCAAACCCCGCGACTACACGATCCGCGTGAACAAGAAGGTCAAGCGCCTCGCAATGAAGTCCGCGCTGTCCTCCAAGGTGGAAGAGAATGAAGTCATCGTATTCGACGCGCTGAACATCGAAGCGCCGAAGACGAAGGAAATGGTGAAGGTCTTAAAGGCGGTCGACGTCAACAAGGCGCTGATCGTGCTGGCAGACAAGGATGACGCGGTGGAGCGCGCAAGCGCGAACATCGAAGGCGTTAAGACCACGCTGGTCGGCACGCTGAACGTCTACGAGATCCTGAAGTATGAGAAGCTGATCCTCACGAAGGCATCGGTTGAAAAGATCGAGGAGGTGTACGCGTAATGAAGAGCGGATACGACATCATCAAAGCTCCGATCCTCACCGAAAAGAGCTACGATTACATCGCACACCACATTTACACGTTTGAAGTTGCGAAGAACGCGAACAAGGTCGAGATCGCAAAGGCGGTCGAGGAACTGTTCGGCGTCAAGGTCGAGAGCGTTCACACCGTGAACAAGCTCGGCAAGATCAAGCGTCAGGGCCGTTTTGAGGGCAGAACCGCTTCCAAGAAAAAGGCGTACGTCAAACTGACCGCCGATTCGAAGGGCATCGAGCTGTTCGACGGCATCGCGCAGTAAGGAGGCAGCACATGGCTATTCGTAAACTGAACCCCATCACTCCGGGTACGAGACATATGTCCGTCTCCACCTATGAGGAGATTACAAAGACTTCCCCCGAAAAGTCGCTGGTCTGCGATCTGAAGAGCAAAGCGGGCCGCAACTTCACCGGTAAGATCACCGTTCGCCACAAGGGCGGCGGCGCAAAGCGCAAGTATCGTCTGATCGACTTCAAGCGCGAGAAGGACGGTATCCCCGCAACGGTCAAGGCGATCGAGTACGATCCGAACCGTTCCGCGAACATCGCACTGCTCTACTATGCAGACGGTGAAAAGCGTTACATCATCGCTCCTTACGGCCTGAACGTCGGCGAGACCGTCGTTTCCGGCAAGGACGCCGACATCAAGATCGGCAATGCACTGGAGCTCCAGTACATCCCCGTCGGCACGATGATCCACTGCATCGAGCTGAAGCCCGGCAAGGGTGCGCAGCTGGTCCGCTCGGCGGGCAACGCGGCACAGCTCATGGCGAAGGAAGGCAAGTATGCACAGGTTCGTCTTCCCAGCGGCGAAGTTCGTCTGATCCCGATGAACGCAAAGGCCACGATCGGTCAGGTCGGCAATCTGGACTTCCAGAATGTGCAGATCGGTAAAGCGGGACGCAAGCGTCACATGGGCATCCGTCCCACGGTCCGCGGTTCCGTCATGAACCCGAACGACCATCCCCATGGCGGCGGCGAGGGCAAATCCCCGATCGGCCGTCCCGGCCCGGTCACTCCTTGGGGCAAGCCCGCGATGGGTTACAAGACCCGCAAGAAGAAGAACAAGAGCAACAAGTACATCGTTCGCCGCAGAACGAGTGGTAAGTAATTAGGAGGAGAAACACACATGAGCAGATCGGTCAAAAAAGGTCCGTTTGTTGAAGAACGCTTGTACGCGCGCATTTGTGCAATGAATGAGAGCGGCAAGAAGACCGTCGTCAAGACTTGGTCCCGCGCCTCCACGATCTTCCCCGAGTTCGTCGGTCACACCATCGCGGTACACGACGGCAAGAAGCACGTCCCGGTGTACGTCACCGAAGAGATGGTCGGACACAAGCTGGGCGAGTTTGCGCCCACCCGTACGTTCAGAGGACACAGGGGTTCCGAGAAGTCCACGGGTGCGAAATAAGGAGGAACAGGTATGGCAACCAGAAGTAAAGAAAAAACGGCTTATCGTCGCGAGCACGCAGACAAGCGTCCGCACGCAACCGCACGTTATATCAGAATGTCTCCCCGTAAGGTCAAGGTCGTCATCGACATGATCCGCGGCAAGAGCGCGAAAGAAGCAGCAGCGATCCTCACCTACACGCCGAAAGCTGCCTGCGAGCCGGTCCTGAAGGTCCTGAACTCCGCAATCGCGAATGCGGAGAACAACCTCGACATGAACCGCGACGACCTGTATGTCGCCGAAGCGTTCGCAAATCAGGGTCCGACGCTCAAGCGTTATCGCGCAAGAGCACGTGGTTCCGCGTCCCCCATCCGGAAGCGCACGAGCCACATCACGGTCATTCTTGATCAGGTCAAGTAAGGAGGAAAGTTATGGGTCAGAAAGTTAATCCGAACGGATTCCGCGTTGGTGTCATCAGAGATTGGAACACCCATTGGTACGCGGCGAAGAAAGATTTCGCAGACTTCCTCGTAGAAGACCGCAAGATCCGTGACTTCGTGAAGAAGACGTATTATGCGGCTTGCATCTCCCGCATTGCGATCGACCGCGCGACCGACAAGGTCAGCGTCACGATCTACACCGCTCGTCCCGGTATGCTGATCGGCAAGGGCGGCGCAGGCATCGAAGAGATCAAGGCCGCTGTTTCCAAGGAAATCGGCAAGCCCATCTCCGTGAACATCATGGAGATCCGTGACGCGGATGCGGATGCGCAGCTCGTCGCCGAAAACATCGCAGCGCAGCTCGAAAAGCGTATCAGCTATCGCCGCGCGATGAAGCAGGCCATGCAGCGCGCCATGCAGAAGCCGGGCGTAAAGGGCATCAAGCTGATGTGCGCAGGCCGCCTCGGCGGTGCGGAAATCGCTCGCAGCGAAGGGTACCATGACGGTTCCATCCCGCTGCAGACAATGCGCGCAGACATCCATTACGGCTTCGCGGAAGCGCACACCCAGTACGGCCGTATCGGAATCAAGGTCTGGATCTACAAGGGTGAGGTCCTCAAAAAGGCCAAGCGTATGGAAGGAGGCAAATAACCATGTTAATGCCGAAGAGAGTAAAGCGCCGCAGAGTGTTCCGCGGTCGCATGAAGGGCAGCGCACATCGCGGCAACACCGTGACCTACGGTGAATACGGTCTCGTCGCCATGGAACCCGCATGGGTCACCAGCAATCAGATCGAGGCAGCGCGTGTCGCAATGACCCGTTATATCAAGCGCGGCGGTCAGGTCTGGATCAAGATCTTCCCCGATAAGCCCGTTACCGAAAAGCCCGCCGAGACCCGCATGGGTTCCGGTAAAGGTTCCCCCGAATACTGGGTGGCTGTTGTTAAGCCCGGCAGAGTCATGTTCGAGATCGCGGGCGTCGACAAAGCGATCGCAGACGAAGCGCTCCGTCTTGCGGGCCACAAGCTCCCGCTCAAGACGAAGATCGTCAAGAGAGAAGAAACTGAGGAGAAAGGAGAATGACCATGAAGGCTGATAAGCTGAGAGCTATGACCAACGAAGAGTTGGAAAAGCAGGAAAAAGAACTGAAAGCCGAGCTGTTCAATCTCCGCTTCCAGGCAGTGACCGGA
>ONMC01000005.1 GCA_900318745.1 uncultured Eubacteriales bacterium | reverse complement strand
CGCCACGTCCAGCCCGTTCATGCATTCCACCATGGTACTGCTTTCACGCACCTTCTGATCGGTCAGAACGACGTCGATCATCTGATCGCCGCGATAGTGCACAAGCCGTCCGTAACCGGAAACGGACACGATCACATAGTACGCGCCTTCCGCAAGGAACAGCGCATACGGCGATACCGAAAACGGCGTTTCAAGCTGCGGTGTGCGCGTTCCGTCCGCACGGACGATCAGATACCGGAACGACACCTGCACGCCGGTGCGGATCGCCGTCTTCAGCAGCGCAAGCGTCTCGAACACCGAAGCGTCCTGCCGCACGCGTTCCGTATCGGAAACATAGATCGGCACGTCGTCCTCAAGACGCCGGATCTCACGTTCCGTCTCGCGCGAGCGCGGCGCGCGCAGGTATGCATCCAGCGCGGCGATCCCGGACGCCGGTGCATCGGGCGCGGAGATGGACTCCGATGCTTTCAGATAATACCCCTTGCCGTTTTCCTGATAGGTGGAAAGCGAAAACCCCATTTCCGCAAGCAGCAGCAGGTTTCTGCCGACCGCCTTGCGTTCCGCGATCATGCCGAAATCTTCCTTCAGATATTCGATGATATGCCGCGTCGACAGCGGATGCGCTTCGTTCGCGTGCTGTTCGAGCACGCGCAGAATGCACAGCGACAATGCTTTCTTGCCCTTCGTCTCCGTCATACCCGATCCCTCTTATTCCTCGTAATAGTCGCCTCGCCGATAATCGTACAGCACACCCTCGTACTTTTGCGGCTCTTCCAGCACCTTGCCGCAGCCGATCGCCACGCACGCGACCGGATCCTCCGCCACGTAGCACGACACGCCCGTCTGCTCGGAAATGTACTGGTCCAGCCCGAACAGCTGCGCGCCGCCGCCCGTCAGGCAAATGCCGCGCGTTGCGATATCGCCCGCAAGCTCCGGCGGCGTCTGCTCCAGCGTATCCTTCAGCGCTTCCGCGATGCTCAAAAGCGGCTCCGCAAGCGCATAGGTCAACTCGTTGCTTCCGAGTTCCAGCGCGATCGGCAGCCCTCCCCCAAGGGATCTGCCGCGCACATCCATCTTCAGCTCGTCCTTTCTCGGGAACGCCGACGCGTACGCGATCTTCAGTTCCTCCGCCGCGCGCAGCCCGATCACCACGCCGTGCTGGCGCTTCAGATAGCGCACGATCGCCGCGTCAAATTTGTCGCCTCCGACGCGCAGCGAGTCGTGCTGTACCGCCTTGCCCATCGAGGTCACCACGATGTCGCAGGTGCCCGCGCCGATGTCCATGACAAGGTTCGCCTTCGGTTCCAGAATATCCAGTCCGGCGCCGATTGCCGCCGCAACCGGTTCTTCGAGCAGGAACGTATAGCGCGCGCCCGCGCCTTCGGTCGTTTCGATGACCGCGCGCTTCTCCACCTCGGTCGCCATCGACGGCACCGCCACGACCGCACGCGGCTTGAAAAAGATGCGGCTGCCCACGATCCGGTTGAAGAACAGCGTCAGCATGCGCTCCGTCGCGTCAAAGTTTGCCACCACGCCGTCCTGCATCGGACGGACGATCATCAGGTTGTCCGGCGCTCTGCCGACCATGTCCTTCGCTTCCTGCCCGACCGCAACCATCTTGCCCGTGCCGCGCTCGATCGCAGCAACGTTTGGCTCACGCAAAACGATGCCCTTTCCGCGCACATAGGCGAGCACATTGCTCGTTCCGAGGTCCAGACCGATGTCCGATGAATGAAACAGTCCCATTTTGATCCTTTCGCCGCTGATCCGGCTTCCTATACTTGTACCATAATTGTACCATGTCGCGGTTGGGAATCGATGAAGAAAGTGTAAACGAACATATTGCGAAATGTGAATTTTCACGATATACTGAACGGTATGGAAGAGCAATTCATCATCAAACAGGCGGAATTTGTCACAAGCGCGGGCGCGACGGGAAACTATCCGGAGCCGCTCGGGTGCGAAATCGCCATCGTCGGAAAATCGAACGTCGGAAAATCCAGTCTGATCAACTGTCTGACGAACAACAAAAAACTGGCCAAGACCTCATCGCAGCCGGGCAAGACGCGGCTGATCAACTTCTTTCTGTTGAACCGCAGCTTCTATCTGGTCGACCTGCCGGGATACGGCTTTGCGAAGGCGTCGAAAGAGGAACAGAAAAGCTGGGGCGAGATCCTGGAACGCTACCTGCAGAGCGGACGCGTCCGGCATCTTCTGATGCTGATCGATATCCGGCACGAGCCGACGCGCGACGATCTGCAGATGTTCCGCTATCTGATCTATTACGGCATTCCGTATACGCTGGTCGCGACCAAGGCGGACAAGATCGCAAGGTCGAAGCTCCGCTCGGAAGCAAACGCCCGCGCCAAACAGCTCGGCGCGCCGCCGTTCGCGATCCCGTTTTCCTCGGAAACGGGTGAAGGCAAGGCGGAATTGCTCACACGGATCGGGCAGATCGCCGCGGATGCGGTGCCTCCCCAAAAAGAATCTCCGGAATCTGAAAAAAGGGCTTGACAGATGGCATGCTTCTTTGCATACTATGCTGTGAAATCTACTCGCGAGGTAATCAAAGATATCCATGCTGAAAAAATGCCCGATCTGTGAGTTGAACTATCTGCGCGGAACGGAAACGATCTGCCGTGTCTGTGCGGCCGCCCGCAGCAAGCGTCACACGTATGACGCGGAGCAGGAAACCGTCATGTGCAGCGAGTGCGGCGAAAAGCCCGCCGTGCCCGGTCACGATCTGTGTGAAGACTGTCTGAAAGAACAAAAGCGTCAGGCGAACCTTGAGGTGCTTGCGGATAAGATCCGCGCCGACGAAGCGGAAGATCCGCTCGAAGAGGATCTCGAGGACGCGGAAGACGAGGAATAATCAAAAGAAAGCGAGACGCGCATGCCTCACGTTTACGCCATCGGCGACCTGCATTTAAGCTTGTCCGTCCCGAATAAGGCGATGGACGTGTTCGGCGCGCGCTGGCAAAACCATGCGGATCGCCTCAAAGAGGCGTGGCAGGACGTCGTCTCGCCCGAGGATCTCGTGCTCGTGCCCGGCGACATCAGCTGGGCGATGTATCTAAAGGACGCGCTTGCCGATCTCGCGTTCATCGGCGGACTGAACGGCACCAAGCTGCTGCTGCGCGGCAATCACGACTACTGGTGGCAGAGCGTCACCAAGGTCCGCGCCGCGCTGCAAAACGGCATGTTCGCCCTGCAGAACGACGTGTTCCGCTTCGGCGAGCTGTATATCGCCGGAACACGCGGCTGGACCATCCCCGAATCCGCGCATTTCAAGGAAAGTACCGATCGCAAACTCTATGAGCGCGAGCTGATCCGCCTCGATCTGTCGCTTTCGCGCGTACCGCAGGGCGCGCCGCTGATCGGTATGCTGCACTATCCGCCGTTCTCCGAAACGGGCACGGCAAGCGCCTTTGCAAAACGGTTTTGCGAGCACGGCGCTTCGGACGTCGTCTACGGACACCTGCACGGCGCATCGCACCGCTTCGGGTTTTCGGGCGAGTCCGACGGCGTTCGCTATCACCTCGTTTCCGCCGACTATCTCGACTTTGTGCCGAAACGGATCCTGTGACAGCGGTCGGCTTTCCCGCAAATCGCCGCAGCCGGCGCTTGAAAAAAAGCTTGACACCGCGGATTTCATCCGCTATAATAATTTTGCTATGGCGGTGTAACTCAGTTGGCCAGAGTAGTCGGTTCATACCCGACCTGTCATCCGTTCGAATCGGATCGCCGCTACCAAAAAATCAGCCCCCTTCATGGGGGCTGTTTTTTTGTCGCGGCTGAGGCAGCGAGAACGGGCGCGAAGCGTCCGTTCGTATACGCGGCTTTGCCGCGTCGCCGGAGATTCTTCCGCTGTCTAAGCAATCAGAAGAATCTCCGTAACGGATCGCCGCTATTATCTTTATTATTCAATAGATAATCCACCATATAACCAATATAAACCGTTTTCTGTCCAATAAAGAGGATGTCAAAGTCATAAATCGGGGTAGATTATCAAATCAGCCTGTGTTATAATATTGTTATAATAAAATTGATCGAAGTGAAGGGAGAAAACTATGGAAGAAGTCGGAAAGGAAATTTTGGAGGGCGTAATGAATCACGACCCGCTTTCGATCGCGTATCTGGTCGTATCGTTGCTCGTCGTTATCATGGCGATCGTTGCTCTCGTAATGAAGATTCTCATCGCGGTTCGCTACTGGAAAGCAAACAAGATGCCGATCTCTTCTCACATGACCGGCGCGGAAGCAGCGCGGTTCGTGCTTGACAGGGACGAGCTCACGCACATCAAGGGCAAGAAGGCGGGCGTCATCCGCGGCGTGCTGTTCGGAAATTATTACAACGTCTTTACCAAGACGATCTATCTGCGCAGCATTCTCTTCAAGATTGACGACAAGAAGTCCGTTACCGCAACGGCGCTCGCCGTGCAGAAGGCGGGTCTTGCAAAGCTGTGCGAACAGGGCGACAGAGCAACGCTTCTGCGCAACCGCCTGTCTGTGATCGGTATTTTCGGACCATTCCTGTTCCTCCCGGTGATCCTGCTCAGCGTTGTGATCGATCTGTTCCTGATGAAAACGAGCGGCGTGTTTACAATGATCGGCATGGCGCTCGGCGGTCTGCTGCTGATTGCCGGCTTCATCGTGACGATGCTGAACATCCCGGTCGAAAAGAAGGCGAACGAGCTTGCGCTTGAAATGATCCGCGAATACGGTCTCGCGAACGAGTCCGAAATGGCGGTCATGAAGAAGGTGTTCGACACATACATCATTTCGTATATCTGCGACTTCATTCTTGAAGTCCTACGCGTCATCCAGTGGGTACTGGAGATTCTGATAAAGGTGCGCGGCGGCTCAAAGAGCTGAGGATGCAGTAATATAAAAGCAGTAAACAGAAGGAGAAAGAACAAATGAAGAAACTGGTTGTATTGTTACTCGTCATCGCGATGTCCCTTGCGGTCTTTGCATGCACGAAGATCGAAGAAACGCGCGTAGAACCCATTGATCCGAACGGAAGCGGAAACGCTGCCGCCGTTCAGGAGGATACGAAGTTCGTCGACAAACTGTCCTTTGTGAAGGACGGCGAAATCTACTTCGACCTGCACGTGACGGATTCAATCAAGGGTTTTAAGGTCACGGTCGACGGCAAGGAAGCAAACAAGGCTGTGCCGTTTACCGCGAACAGTGTTGTCGCGTTCGAGGGTGAAGGCGATCCGGAAAAATCCGTTTATGCCTATATTGTCTACGCAAAGAAGGACGGCAAGGAATACACCTACGATATGCAGATCCTGAACGGTCTCGACGCGGATAAGGGCCCCGAGATGTTCGGCAACAGGCTCAGCAATGTGATCGGCGGCAATGATAAGCTCTTCGTTTCGATCTGCGATACGGCAGAAGGCTGGGATCACTCTCTCAGCGAGTCGCTGAACACTTTGCTGCTCGGAAACAGCACCGGCAAATAATTTTCGTGTAAAGCGAAAGGGACTGTTAAAATGTCCCGGCAGCAACAGCGGGACTCCCAAGCAGAACGCCGCGCGTTTGTACAGGCGGCGAAGCCGTGTCGCCGGCGTCCACTTCACTTCGTTTCGTTACAGAGGTGCCGTCGCACGCTTCCCGCGCGTCGCCATGCTTCCCTGTCCTTCAAATTCAAAGCAGCGCCGTAACGCGCTGAGGACGCCATCCCCCGAAAACACTGCGTTTTCGGGGGTATTCTTATCTCTGTGTTTTTTGTTTTCTTTTACTGCACACGCGGAGTATTGCCTGCTGTCGAAATGCGTGGTCAATTACAATATGCACCGGCAGATCGTGATCTTGTCATGCCGAAGCGGTGGAATCCGCTTCCAATGAATCTTTGCCGAATGTGGTTCTGTTCGATCCGTGCTTATAAAATGCCCTCCTTTTTCTCACAAATCCGTCCTTTGCAATTCACCGTTTTGCATAAAACTTCTTTATGCAGTGCGGCATACAGCTGATCAATCCTGCAGCAAATGTGCCGAAAATCCCGATAAGTTGCTGTGTTTTCCGGATGCTTCATCCATGGTGATAGTATAATACAGGGTGGGCAGGCAGCGGCGCATCCCGCGCCGGCGGGGGGATTTATTACAATATTATATTGATTTCCGGCAGTATTTCTATTATAATATAAAATCAGGATATATATAATTCAACAGCACGTTTCCGGATACGGCAAAACGGGCATAAGACGCATCACCGGACAGGATCCTGTCCTGTTTGAAATGTTTGCGCGAAGAACGCGCCCGGCGGCGGAACCAAACGGAAACCGGCATACGGGTCCGGACAAACCGGATTCCCGGAAAAAAGCGAGGAAGAAACATGGCGGAGAACGACCAAACATTATTCCGGAAAAAAGCGATGGACAAGATTTCCTCACCGGAGCAGCTTACGGATTATCTCAGGGTTACGTCGCCGCGGATGTGGATCATCATTGCGGCTGTGGCGCTGCTTCTGGCTGCCGGTATCGTGTGGAGCGCGATCGGATCGATTGAGATCGTGAAGGACGTGCACATCGTCGTTTCGGACGGCGAGGCGCGGATCGTCACGCTGATCCCGTCCGACGTCGAAGCGGGAATGATCGTGCGGATCGACGAAGAAGAGTATCTCGTCAGCAAAACGGAAGAGGACGAATTCGGCATCAAGACCGGGCTTGCGTACGTTGAGCTGCCGGACGGTCAATATCTGGGAAAGATCGTAACGGGCGAAATCAAACTGATCCGGTATATTCTGGGAGACATATAAACGACGATGGTAAGACGGAACGGAAAACAAACGCTCACAAAGGGCGTTGCCAGAGTCCCGGTTATGATGCAGCTTGAATGGCTGGAGTGCGGCGCTGCATCTCTGGCTATGATTATGGCCTATTACGGGAAATGGGTTCCGATCGAACAGGTGCGTACGGACTGCAGCGTCTCGCGGGACGGCGTCAACGCAGAGAAGATCTATCTTGCGGCAAAGTCGTACGGGCTTGACGTGAAGGTCTTTAAGATGTCGCCGGAAGAGCTTCGCGAAAAAGGACGGTTTCCGTGCATCATTCACTGGAATATGAACCATTTCGTCGTGCTGAAAGGGTTCCGGGGAAAATACGTCTATCTGAACGACTCGGCGCGCGGAGCGGTCCGCGTCACGAGGAAGGAATTCGACGAATCCTTCACCGGCATCGTGATGATCATGAAGCCGACGGAACGGTTTCGGCGGTACGGAAAGCCCGCGAGCATCTACGCGTTCGCAAAGAAGCGGCTGTCCGGCATGGGCGGGGCGATCGCGTTCATTGCCGCTGTGATGCTGATCTTCTACATATTCAATATCGTAAACTTTGTCGCGTCGCGGTTTTTTGTCGACCACCTGCTTCTGGAACAGAACGAGCAGTGGGCGGAACCGTTCCTTGCCGTTCTGCTCGTGCTCAGCGTCGTACAGATCGCTGCAGAATGGGCGCGCGCGGTCTATTCGCTTCGGATAAACGGCAAGATGGCGGCGATCGGCAGCACGTCCTATATGTGGAAAGTGCTCAGGATGCCTATAGACTTTTTCGTGCAGCGCCGTCCGGGCGACATTCAGGCCCGCGAGGCGATGAACGCTTCCATTGCGGGCGTGTTCGTGAATTCGCTCGCGCCGCTGGCGATGAATACAGTGGCGGTCGGGCTGTATCTCGTCCTGATGCTGCGAAGAAGCGTTATCCTTTCCCTGTTCGGAATTGCGGTCCTTACGGCGAACGTCTTCCTGTCCGGATGCGTCTCGCGGCGGCGGATCAATATCACGCGCGTACGCCTGCGGGACGAAAGCAAACGGGATTCGACTGCGCTTGCCGGCATCGATATGATCGAATCCATTAAGGCAAACGGCGCCGAAAGCAGCTTTTTCCGCCGCTGGGCCGGTTATCAGGCGCTCGTCAATCTGCAGACGGTGGAAGAGAAAAAGGTCGAGCAGTACCTCGGTCAGCTTCCGCTGTTCCTGGTCACGCTCGCAAACTATGCAGTTCTGGCGATCGGTGTGTATCTGACGATCCGCGGTGAGTTCACGCTCGGTGCGGTACTGATGTTTCAGGGCTTTATGAGCTCGTTCCTGTCGCCGGCGATGTCATTTGTAAACGCCGGTCAGACGATGCAGGAGATGCGGGCGCAGATGGAACGCGTGGAGGATGTCATGCAGTATCGGGACGACGAAGCGTTCCGGGAAGCGGAGGAAAGCGCGGAAGACGTGATCGGAAAGATCCGTGGAGGGATCGAACTGAAAAACGTGACGTTCGGCTACTCCAAAGCGAGCGCGCCGATCATCGAGAACTTTTCGCTTTCCGTGAAGCCCGGGCAATGGATCGCGCTGGTCGGACCGTCCGGCTGCGGGAAATCCACGATCGCAGGCATGGTCGCGGGGCTGTATCAGCCGTGGTCGGGCGAGATCCTGTACGACGGCAAGCCGCGGAGCGCGTACCCGCGGGAGGCGCTTTCGAGCTCGCTCACGGTCATCGATCAGGAGCCGTCGCTGTTTGAAGGCACGGTGAGCAACAATATCCGGATGTGGGACAGCTCGATCATGGATTTCGAGGTTGTCTGCGCGGCGCGCGACGCGGCGATTCACAAGGACGTTTCCGAGATGGTAAACGGGTATCAGCATAAGCTTCGCAGCGGCGGACGAAATCTGTCCGGCGGACAGCGTCAGCGGCTGGAGATCGCGCGGGCGCTTGCGATGGATCCCTCCGTTCTGATTCTGGATGAGGCGACGTCCGCGCTGGACACGGCGACGGAATACGAGGTCTTCAGCGCCATACGCAACAGGGGCATTACCTGCATCGTTATCACGCACAGGCTCTCCGTAGCGAGAGACTGCGATGAAATTGTCGTTCTGGATCACGGGAAGGCGGTCGAACACGGCACGCACGGTTCCCTCATGGAAAAGAACGGCGCATACGCAAAACTGATCGCAAGCGAATCGTGAGGCACCGTCATGAGCTTGTTTAAGGAACAACTGAATGAACGGAATAATACGGACCAGCGGCTTCTGGAGAATTCTTTCGACGAGATCGCGGGCGTCGTTCTCGGGTCACGCCCGATCATCCGGAACGAGGACAAGCGGGACGTCGCGAAGAATGCGATCGACGAGATCCTGCAGTTTTTCGAATTGAGACCGCTCGACATACCGGAGAGCTTCGTCGGCATTTCCGATCTCACGGAGTACTATCAGCAGGCGTACGGCATGATGTACCGCGAGGTCGAGCTGAAAGACAGCTGGTACCTCGACGCATTCGGACCGATCCTCGCGTTCACGAAGGACAATCAGACGCCCGTCGCGTTGATCCCCGGACACTTCGGCGGATACAGTTTCAACGATCCGGTGACGAAAAAACGGCTGCGGGTCACACGACGCAGCGCGGCGAGGTTCGAAACGGCGGCGTTGAGCTTCTGCCGTCCGTTCCCGCAAAAGGAAATTGAGCCGATCGAACTGATCCGCTTTATCCGGAAATCGGTTCCCTTGGGCGAACGGCTCCTGCTCAACGCGTCACAGCTCCTCGTCCTGGCGATCGGGCTGATCCTGCCGTATCTCGTCAAGCTGCTGACGGGACCTGTGGCCGGCTCCGGAAGCGCCGAACCGCTGATCGGGGTTTCCGTCTGCATGATTTGTATTCTGGTCTCCATGCATCTGTTCAGCGTCGTGAAAGGGCTTCTCACCGGGAGACAGATGCAGAAAACGCTCACCGCAGTACGCACTGCGGTGATGACGCGCCTGCTGTCGCTCCCCGTCGGGTTCTTTCAGCGTTTCGGCGCGGGCGAGATGAAAACGCGCGCGGACGCCGTCGTAAGTTTTGCGGAGCAGTATCTGAATGTCACGACGACGATGGGATTAACGCTGATTACGTCTCTTCTGTACTTTTTCGTGATCTACCGTCAGGCACGCGCACTGCTGCCGGCGGCGGTCGCGTACGTTCTGGTGATGCTTCTCTTGTCGCTGATCATGATCCGCATGGAACGGAAATTCTATGAGCGGAGCATGGAGATCCAGGCAGAAGAGGCGGGTTTCAGCTATTCCCTGATTACCGGCGTCCGGAAGATCCGGCTCGTCGGCGCGGAAAAGCGGATGTTCGCACGGTGGATGAAGCTGTATTCGGAAAAGGCAGGACTGGTCTACCGTCCTCCGCTGCTGATCAAGATCAGCAGCGCCGTAACCTCGGGGATCGGTCTCCTTTCCATGATTCTTGTTTACCGGCTCGCGCTCAAACACGAAGTGGACGCGCCCTCGTTCTTTGCGTTTTCCGCGGCGTACGGTTCCATCGTCAGCATGGTGACCGCCGCGTTCGGCGTCACGTTTACGGCGTATCAGATCCGTCCGCTGCTGAAGATCGCGGAGCCGATCCTGAAAACGGCTCCGGAGGAAACGAAGGACAAGGAGATCATAACGAAGCTGACCGGCAGGATCGACCTCGACCGCGTTTCGTTCCGCTACGACAAGGATGCTCCGTACGTCTTTCAGAACGTGTCTTTGAGGATCAATCCGAAAGAATACGTCGCGGTTGTCGGAAAGAGCGGCTGCGGCAAATCCACGCTGATGCGGCTGATCCTCGGTTTTGAGAAGCCGGAAACCGGCGCTGTTTTCTTCGACGGTAAAAATCTCCGCAATCTGAATCTTTCCTGTCTTCATAAGATGATCGGGACCGTGCTGCAGAACAACGATCTGTTTCCCGGCGATATCTACAGCAACATCGCAGCCATGAAGCCGGGGCTTTCCGTGGAGGAAGCGTGGGACGCCGCGGAGAAGGCGGGCATCGCCGACGACATCCGCGAAATGCCGATGGGCATGCGTACGTTCGTTTCAGAGGGGCGCGGCACGCTGTCCGGCGGACAGAAGCAGCGGATTCTGATCGCGCGGGTGATCGCGGCGAAGCCGAAGGTGCTGGTGTTCGACGAGGCGACGTCGGCGCTGGACAACGTTGCGCAGAAGAAAGTATCCGACGCGCTGGATGCGATGCGCTGCACGCGCATCGTGATCGCGCACAGGATCTCCACCGTCAGGCACTGCGACCGGATCATCGCGATCGACGGAGGAAGGATCGTTGAGGAGGGAAGCTTCGACGAGCTGATCGCAAAGAACGGCTTCTTTGCCGACCTGGTGAAACGGCAGATGGCGGAATAAAAAGGGAAAAACCGGTTTCGGTTGATTCATAGAAACAGAGAGGAAAACATACAAGGAGGAACCCACATGACAAACAGATGGACCAAAATCCTGAGCACGGCAATCGCACTGCTGATGCTGATCGGCTTGCTGCCGATGAGCACGATCGCGGATGCCGTGAAGGACGAGCGGCAGGATGTTTTCATCCCCGAGATCGAGCTCGGGGAAGACGTCCTTATGCACGACGTCTTCTATCTGACCGCTCCGGCGGCGGAGATCGAAGAAAACGCCAAAGCGATCTATCTGCTGCGCATCGGACGCGGCGGAAACGCGGAAAGCGAATCCACGGCGCTTGTCAGGATCTCCGATATGACGGCGAAATACGGCGAGGACTATATCGTCCGTGTACGCGGTACTTCGGAGGAGGTCGTAAACCCGGATTACAACATGTCCCTGGCGGAGATGATGGAAGATTCCGAATACGGCCAGATGCCGCTCGAGGATTACGAGACCGCGATGGAGGAGATCATGAACGATCCCGAAGCGCTGGCGGAGCTTCAGGAGGGTGTCAATGAAGCGCTGGAGTTCCTGGAGGAACAGAGCGGCCTTGACGAGAAATACGACGGCGAAAATCCCTATGCCGAAGCGGTAGAGGAACTGTACGGCGAAAATGCGGAGAAGCCCGCGGAGGAACCCGCGGAAGAACCCGCAGAGGAACCGGCGGAAGAACCCGCAGAGGAACCCGCGGAAGAGCTCGCAGAAGAACCGGCGGAAGAGCCCGCAGCGGAACCGGCGGAAGAACCCGCAGCGGAACCGGCGGAAGAGCCCGCAGCGGAACCGGCGGAAGAGCCCGAAGCGGAACCGGCGGAAGAGCCCGAAGCGGAACCGGCGGAGGAACCCGCAGAAGAACCGGCGGAGGAACCCGCAGAGGAACCGGCGATCGAGCCCGATCCAAACGTGGTCGTCACCGACGGATCCGAAACCGTGACGATCGGCGAACCGGATGACGGTCTCGATCCCGTGCAGCGGGCGTCGAACCTGTTTACCGGCGAGGACGCGATTTCGCAGCGGCTGACCGCGAGCACGGATCTGTTCCAGGATCTGCAGAAGGTCGCAAACGTCCTGACCGACGCCGTTGTCGGCGCATACGTCGAGATCACCTTTGCGCCGGGCGAAACCTCCAAGTATATCGAGATCATTCCGCTGAACAACGATAAGAGCGACGGCAACAGGATGTTCTACCTGATGCTCGGCGCGCCGAGCGGCACGACCACGAACAGCGCAGCGAGCGCATGCGCGTTCACGATCCTCGACGACGAAGAACCCGAGGAGTGCGTGCTTTCCTTCAGTCAGGTCGAATACGTCCATACGCCCGGCGAGGAAAGCGTCGTGATCACGGTCGAGCGTACCGGCGCGATCAATTCCGTCGTCGGCGGCACCGTAAAGACCACCGGCGAAGGCAATGCGGTCATGGGCAGGGACTATTCCGAGGTCGATCAGACCCTCATCTTCCCGTTCGGCATTCCGACGCTCACGGTCACCATTCCCGTGCGCACGGAGTACTTTAAGGGCGACGCTTCGTTCGGCCTTTCTTTGGTGGCGAACGCGGGCTGCACGATCGGCATTGATCACGCGACAGTCACGATGAAGGGCACCTATACGGAAAAGAAAGCGGAAGACGCTTTCACCACGGACCCCGGCAGCGTTTCCGACAAGAGAACTGTCAGCGACACGAAGGACGGCACGGAGCCGGTGCGGCGTGAACTCAGCAGACCCGAGCTGATGGACGAAGTCCGAATTGACGCGCCGTATTATCACGGCCACGAAAATAACAAGTTCGGTGGCAACGATAAGTACGACAGCAAGAAACAGGCATGGGACCTGATGTGGGCCGACAACTCGTTCTGGTATGACCGCAAGGGCCTTGTAGGCGTTATCTATCAGATCGGCAGCAAGAACTCTCCGTACGCGATCGCGGGCGCGCAGGTTACGTGGGCCCGCACGGGCGATCACGCATACATGAAGGTCACGTTTGAGGGCGGAGACGAGCCTACCGATTGGATGAAAACAATGACCAGGAGTTCGAAGGACAGTGCAAAGGAGCTTTCTTATGATTCCAAAGCGAGCTTCGGCGAGAAGACCCTGAACATGTTCCCGAGCAAATACCTCATTGACCTCGCACCTAACGGCGTCAGACCGCAGTGGATCGGCTTCTACAACCACGGTCATTGCGACGACTGCAACCATCTGTATATCTACAGAGTTCAGCCGATCAAGCGCATGTTCCAGTTTAACCTGAAGCAGGCGGACGGGCTTCTGTTCCTGCAGGAAAACGGCGCCCGGAACAGCGATGCCGGCGTGGCGACGAAATCGTCCATTGTCGACAGCGGAAAGGACGCACTGCTCATTGCGGACGACAGCATCACCGTGCAGGACGTCTCCGACTCCAACGTCACGCAGTTCGCTTACATGAAGGAGTTGAACTGGGTCCGGGAAAACGGCACGACGATCTATCAGCTCGGCAGCAACCAAAGCGCATCCAACCATTCCATTACGTTCACGCTTTCGAACGAGATGATGAATGAGATGTTCGGCGGAGGGCGCGATCAGTATTTCAGAGATTCGATCGTCGAAAACACAGGGCTTGCAAATACGGTCGGCTATGCAAACTACAGCAAGCTGTACATCAAGCCGGCGTTCGACTACATCGATTCGAAGGTCATTCTGCGGAACCCGTACAGCTACGACGTGAAGTTTACCATCAGCACGATGGGATATACGGTTCCGGCGGGACAGACCGTTGAGATCAAGGCGGGAGACGTCAGCTTCCATAAGGGCGACACGCTTGCGCTGACCTCCATCGAGATCCTGGATCCCGACGCGAACAATTTCAATAAGGTCGTCGGCGCTAACCAGTATTATAAGGTCAGCGGCGCCGAAGCGGATTACGAACCCGATCCGCGGGTGTTCTGGGACGACCAGCCGATCTACATCGCAGGCGAACCGAATACGAAGCGGCTCTGCGCGGTGGAGGTCGTGGTTGAGCCGAATATCCAGAAAAAGGACAACAAGATCACGGTCCGCGTCAAGACCTCCGATCTTGCAAAATTCGATACGACCAGCCTTTCCGCCGGTCTGCTCAAGCGGGCGGGCGATACGACCGTTGAAGCAGGCTACACCTACTACACCTTTGCCAGCGAGGACAAGACGGTCGCGGGCAAGCTTTATCCGATCAGCGTGAAGCCGCAAAAAGGCTGGGTCGCGGTCTGGACGGATCGAAACGTCGCCCGCACGTACACGCAGAACACGCTGTACTTCAAACCCGGCTCTCTGCCCGACCGGAACATCATCGACCTGACGGCGGCGCCGCAGCAGGGCTCCGTTACGCTGACGGGTACCTTCCGGTACATGGATTACAACCTGAGAGATAAGGACGCGGGCAGCATGTCGAACCGTCCGGCGGTCGGCACGGTGATCACCGCGGGCTCCGCAGGCGGCACGTCAAACGACAGCGGCATTGTGACCGCGGGACCGGTCCCGGGCACGGGTGAGGCGAACCGTTACCTGCGCTACCTCGTTTCCGTCAACGGCACCGCCATGCTTTATGAGATCCCGATGCCGGAAGGAGGAGGGGACGCCACGATCGACATCTCGGCGAATTTCCCGAACGGCGTCAGCCCGGTCACGGCGAATATCTTCAAAGGAGTCACGATCTTCGGCGTGATGAGCGATCCGGCGTACGAGATTGCCGACGGAAAGTTCATTCCGATCCTTCCGATGGGCAAGAGTGCGCAGATGACGATCGAGATCAGTCCGCGCCCGTATGCGGTCTCCCTGACCACGCCGATGGGCGTTCTCGAAACGAGAAAGGTCGAGGCGCCTCTCGGGATCCAGCTCGTGGTTTACGACGCGAACGACGTCTACAAGGGTGAATACGAGCTTGTCAAACCCGATGAATACGATGCGTCGAGAGGCGTATACATCTTCCGGTCCACGGTCGAATTCGAAATCGCCGCTCCGATCGAGATCGATCCGGACGCGCCTGAACCTGATCCGGACGAGCCCGAACCCGAAACGGAGGGCGGATTCTCGGTCGACCCCGGCGACAAGCTGTATATCCGAGTCATCACCAACCGTATGTCCGCGGCGGACGCGCTTCTGACCGATCTGCAGGAAGCGGTTGAACTGCTGCCGGAGCCCGAGACGGTCACCTCCAACGAAGCGACGGTCATCGTCACAACGGGCGCAAACGGTTCCGTCGTCGATCCGAATACGCGCGAAGCGGAAGAACCGAAACCCGAGCTGACGGTCGAAGCGACGGCGGACCCGACGGAGGATCTTCAGGTCGGCGATCCGATCACCTATACGATCAGGATCACGAATACCGGCGGCGTTCGTCTCGGCAACATCAGGATCAACCAGTCGCTGACCGATCTGGAGCAGGTCACCTCGCCCAATATGTCGGTTCTGGATCTCGACGAATCCGTCACGGTCAAGTACTGGTATTACGTCACGCAGGCGGACGTCAACGCCGGCAGCGTCACGAACAAAATCACGGCGATCGGCGAGATCGACCCGGTCATCGGAAACTTCGCGGACAGCTACCAGTATTCCGACGTCTATACCGGCATCAACTTCTACAACCCGCTCGCCATGGAGATCCCGCCGAAGCAGACCTTCACGAGCCCGGTGACGATAACCTATCCGGAGCTGCCTCTGATCGGCAGCACGGGCATGGCGCTTCCGTTCCCGTTCGTAACGGTCGGATGCATGCGCATCCCGCAGGGCTACCGTCTGTATTTCGGCGTGTCGGTCGTGCAGATCTATGACACGGTCAAGGAAACGCATTACAGCTCCTTCCACTCGGACCAGCCGGGTCAGGACGGATCGGAAGATTACTGGAAGAGCACCTTCTCCATGGCCAATCCGTTCGGCACGTTCTGGGCAGGGCTCAAGAAATCCTGGAACCAGGTCGGTACGCTGCATGAGAAAGCCAAGTTTGCAAAGGAACTGGGCAGGAAACTGTCCCTTGCGAGCTTCGGCAGTCCGCAGTGGAGGTTTGATGTCATGATCGGCGCGTACTTCAACTTCCATTACTTCACGATCTACGCGAACGGCATCGAAAAGACGGTGCTGAAATTCTCCGGCATGGGCGCTTACTTCTGCGTGAACGGCGGGTTCAAGGTGGCGTTCTACACGATCATTCCCCTCGTATTCATACCGGCGTATTTCGGGATCGAGATCAACGCCTATCTCATGGCGTTCATCGGCGGCGGCTGCGATCTGGAGACGTCCGTTACGATGGACGAGGCGCAGCAGTCACAGGTCGACTATGCAAATTCGGGGACCCGCTTCGACGGCGGCGTCCGTTTGCAGGGTTATATTCAGTTCAGTCTCGGCGTCGGGCTTTGCGATGTCATCGGCATACGACTGGTGGCAAGGGCCAACGCCCTGGGCGCCTGGGAACCGAATAACAAGTACGGGGCGTTCGGTCTGTACCTCAGCGTCTCGGCGGGCATCATCGTCGACCTGTTCCTGTTCTCGGTTCCGGTCGTGATCGAAATCAAGGGCTGGCCGTTCGGATTCTTCGAGCATTATATCGATAACCCGGAAGAGGTGGTCGGCAATCAGGAGCCGGGCATGAGGAAGTCGACCTCGTCGCAGGGCTTCCGCCTCCGCCAAGGCAGCGGCACGGATTCCACCTGGGTCGGCGGAAAGAACGCGACGCGCTACGCGTTCGCGCCGGGCTCCACGCAGATCCTTGCGGAGAACGCGTATGAACGTGCGGATTCGCAGCTCATTACCCTGGATGACGGCACCGTCGTACTTGCGTTCATCGACAGCGACAACGCGAAGGGCGAATATCAGCGCACCACGCTGAAGCTCGCGACCTACAAGAACGGCGTCTGGAGCAACCCGGTCCCGGTCTCCGTGGACGATACGGCGGACTTCCAGCCTTCCATCGCGGAAACGAAGAACGGCAACGTGCTGGTCGCGTGGGTCTCCACCGGCAGCAGCGATATCGACGAGAATACAGAGGTTACGGACTACCTGAACAGCATGGAAGTCTATGCGGCGCTTGCGACAATCGGCGAGGACGGTTCGATCACGATGGACGAGCCGGTCAAGATCACCAACGACCATCGCATCAAGGACGGCGTCGAGAAGGGCTATTACGACTGCATGCCGACCGTCGTCTGCGACAAGATCAGCGGCGACGCGATCGTCTACTACGTCAAGAGCGGCAACACCACCACGGACGGCGCGACGCTCGCGAACCCGTACGTCAACGACTGCCGCGTGTTCTACATGATCTACAACGCGGAAGAGGACGTCGATACGGACGGCAGAGTGGTTCCCGCCGGGTGGCTGTTCAACAACTTCTACTTTGCCGAATTCCACGGCAATACGGCAAACGAGCAGTACATGATCGAAAACTTCGGCGGTCAGCGCTCGTTGGCAGGTCCGACCTACACGGACGGGAACGGCAGCACGGTCGCATATGCGATCCCGGACTTCACGGCGATCGGCTACAACGGTCTTGCGGTCTACGCCTACACCGTGGATACGGACGGCAGCAACGACACTTACGAAGACAAGGAACTGTACCTGCAGGTCTATAACTTCGAGCAGCATGAGACGAAGTACCGTATTCGCATCACCGACGACGACGTGGCGGACACGCTGCCGCAGTTCTTCCGCTCCAAGGACGCGCAGCTCAGCACGGAGGAGGAAGCGACGCACACCAAGCTGTTCTGGTACCGCGACAACAAAGGCGTGGTCTACATCGACGTCACGCAGCTTATGCAGCAGGGCATCAATCCGGACGGCACGCTGAAGATCAAGGGCGACGGCGGCGATTCGACCTACGCGGATCCCATCGAGACCGGTTTGAGACCCAAGGACGGCAACGAATCCAGACAGTCCGCAGACTACCGCGTGGTCGAGGACGCCAACGGCAGCTTGTTCATTCTTTGGACCGACACCGTTGTCGACGGCGATCCGGCGGATGAGAACGCGGCCGTTTCGCAGGAGATCTTTGCAACGAGCCTGATCTCCAGCGGCAGGGTGTTGACCGACGAGGAGGCCGACGCGCCCGACGCAGATCTCGGCAGCACCGGCTGGTCGAAGCCGTATCAGCTCACCAGAGACGGATACTTCAACGACGAGCTCGCCGTCACCATGACGGGCGAGAACCTCATGGTGGTCCACAACCGCTTCAGGCAGGAGCTGGTCATTCCGGAGACGGATACCCCTGCCGAGGACGGCATCAACTACAACGGCGAAGTCGACTTTGACCCGCTTGTGATCACCGAAATGAAGCTGGCTGCGACCGTGATGGAGCCCTGCGGCGCAGTCGAACCCGAGGAGATCGAAATCCGGCAGCCCAACGAGGACGGCGAGGCATCCGCTCTGACGCTCGATCATCCGATCGGCGGCGAGGATACCGTCATCACAGTCAAGGCGTCCAACAACGGTCTGACCACGGCGCCGGGCTATATGCTGACGCTGTATGCGGTGGATAAGAACGGAACGGAAACGCTGATCGGCACGATCGAATCGACCGATGCGCTGCGCCCGAACAACGCAAGGATCCACGAATTCGCGTATACAATGCCCGACAACGTTGAAGGACTGACGTTCAAGGCGGTCACGAAGGAGCTCAAGGAGGAGGGCGTCTACTTTACCAACACGGCGGAGTACGTCTCCGAGCCGCTGCTTTCCGATCCGGATTACCGCATTGAGAACATCGTGACCTATCAGACCAACGACGGCTTCCGTGCCTCGTTCGAAATCACGAACACGGGCAATGCGCCGTCCGGCGAAGACGACATGCTGACGATCGATTGGAAGGGCCCCGAGAACCTGATCATGGATGTCGACAAGGATGCGCTTACGCTGGCACACGTGCCGTTCGAAACGCCGATCCAGCCGGGCGAGACCCGCGAGATGGACATCGCAGTCCCGGTCACGATCGAAATGATGCAGCGCTACGGCTTCATCGACGCTTCGTTCGCCGTCACGAGAGAATACGCAGAGACCTATAATGATATCGACTACACCGGCCGTCGATACGTCGGCGACATCGCGTATGACTGCTTCGTGCAGACGCAGCCGATGAACATGACGCTTGAGGATGTTGCGGTCAGGGAAGATGAAACCGCGGATATCGTCTTTACAATGGATCTCGGCAACAAGTTCGGCAACAGCGCCGACGTGGCATACGCGGTCGAGGACCTCGAGATCGCGCAGATTAGGGACGGCAAGGTATTCGGCGTCGGCGGCGGCACAACAACGCTGAGTGCAACGCACACGATGACAGGGGCTACCGTGACGGCGACGATCACCGTCACGCCCAAGCTGCAGCCCGAAGCGCCGACTGCCGTGACGTTCGCCGGCGAAGACGTTGTCGGCAACGACGAATACGAGATCATCGACGGCGAGGTTCTGTATCGCTACGACGTGCACGTTGAGGATCTGCCGGAGGGCGGCTCCTATGTGAGCAGCGCGCAGATCTTCCTCGCATACGATCCGGCAGTCCTTGCGCTCCGCAAGACGGAAGGCGCGTTCGATTGGACGGTCAACGACAAGAACGGAAAGATCTCCGCGGTCTGGGCGTCCGATGCGGAACAGCTCGTCCAAAACGGCGAGGAAGTGCTGACGCTTTGGTTCGCAAAGACCGGAGACGCGGAGAAGACGGATGTCGCGTTCACCGAGAACACACTCGGAACAGGCAGCTCGATCGGATTCGCGGCGAACGGCAGTGTGGTTGAACTCGAAGCGGAAACGACGGACGGCAGCATCACCTTTGAGGCGATCCTGTACGGCGACGCGAACGTCGACGGCGCGATCACGGCGGCTGACGCGGCGGTGGTTCTGCGCTCGATCGTCGGGCTGTCGTCGCTTACCAAGCGCGGCGCGCTCAACGCGGAAGTCGACGGTGACGGCAGCGTAACTGCAGCGGATGCAGCGGCGATCCTGCGCTACGTGGTCGGTTTAATCAATGCCTTCCCGGCACAGCAGCCCTAACCGGCTGCTGCACCGGGTCACATATTCGACAATAGAAAGGAGAAACTAACATGGAAACAAAGAAGGATAAGAAAGCCCTTGAGACGGTCGCAGAAGAAGTCAAGACCGAAATGAAGGAAGTTGCATTTGAGGATCTCAAGAAGATCACCGGCGCAGGCGAGTGGGATGATGTGCCCCCTGTTGATGAGCACCCCTACGATCCTGACACGACCAAAAAGGCATAATCCTTTAAAGCACGACGCATGGGGACAGTAAAGACAGTCCCTGAAAGAAACAGCAAGACTCTCGAGAAAAATTCCCGGGAGTCTTTGCTGTTTCGTGTATATTTGCGTAAAAACAGGCGCATGGGCTTTTCTCGGTGACGCTTTCGGAGGGAGGTCATTTTTCACGAAAACGGCAACTATGCGCAGGAGCGGATGCTGATCCTTTCCCTGATCGACGTGGAGGAATCCATGGCGACGGAGATCGCAAAGGACCTGTGCGCCTTCTTCCATCAGGATTCCGTGTTGCTGACAACCTCCGAGATCAAGGCTGTCTTTATCAACGAAAAACTGTAGATTCATAAAAAGCGGTGTTCGCTGCGGGCAGTATTGTCCACAACCTACATAGCAATCGATTCAGCTGATTTGTTGGTTAGAATTGACGTGTTCTTTCGGTGTGTGATTCAAAGCCGAAACGGAGATTTGAGCGCAAAAAATTGACAACATTTTTGACAACACTCTGATCATCAACGAGTGTATTTCTATGATTTTTTGAACAGATTGAACCAAATGAAAAACGCCGAAAACCCAGGTATTTAGGTGCTTTTTGCGTATTTACGGGATTTTTCGGCAATCACATTTCTGCCCTTCATACCCGACCTGTCATCCGTTCGAATCGGATCGCCGCTACCATATTAAGACGCTTATTTTGATACAAAGTAAGCGTCTTTCTTTTTGCACCCCGGGATTTCAAAAAACTCCCTGTTTACGGGCTTTTTTATACATCTTTCATACGATTGCTTTTTCGACGATTCTCTAAAGCATGCACTTTTGTGCGAATTTTGTGCTCATTTTTGATTTCCAGATGATTTTCGCAAAGCAATCGTGTGCGAGATGGGTTATCGTGTGAAAGATGGGTAATCGTGTGCGAGAAGAATCGTTATTGAAAACCCGATTGTTTGATGGTAAAATAACAATGAAATCATTGATAGAAAGTCTTGACAAATGAAAAACATCAGAGTTATAATGACTCTCGTGTTTTTTATATATCATATATCGCTGACGCGAACTGCGAGGCGAACAGAACCGAATACACGGCGTATCAATAATACGAAGCAAGATGAACGACAGGCGTCCATCCGCGGGGAAAACCCCCCTCGGGCGGGCGCCTCTCTCTTTACAGAAAACGCGGAGGAACGGGTATGAAAAAGTACATTTTTGTGACCGGCGGGGTAGTTTCCGGTCTCGGCAAGGGCATTACGGCGGCGTCGCTCGGACGGCTTCTGAAGGCAAGAGGCTTCAAGGTCGCGGCGCAGAAGCTCGATCCGTACATCAACGTCGATCCCGGCACGATGAGCCCCTATCAGCACGGCGAGGTTTACGTGACCGAGGACGGCGCTGAGACAGACCTCGATCTCGGACACTATGAACGCTTCATCGACGAGGATCTGAACCGGTATTCGAACTTGACGACCGGCAAGGTTTACGCGAACGTGCTTGCGCGCGAACGGCAGGGCGGCTACCTCGGCAAGACGGTGCAGACGATCCCGCACATCACCGACGAGATCAAGCGGTTCATCTATCGCGTCGGCGAAAAGTCGGACGCGGACATCGTGATCACCGAGGTCGGCGGCACGATCGGCGACATCGAGGGGCAGCCGTTTTTGGAGGCGATCCGGCAGGTCGGGCGCGAGGTCGGACGCGACAACGCGATCTATATCCACGTTACGCTCGTTCCGTACCTTCGCGCGAGCGGCGAGCACAAGTCCAAGCCGACACAGCATTCCGTGAAGGAACTGCAGGGCATGGGCATCACGCCGGACATCCTCGTGCTGCGCGTGGACGAACCGATCACGGATGACGGCATCTTTGAAAAGATCGCGCACTTCTGCAACGTGGACCGCGACTGCGTGATCGAAAACCTGACGCTCGACACGCTGTACGAAGCGCCGCTGTATCTCGAACAGGCGCATTTCTCCGAGATCGTCTGTAAAAAACTGCATCTCGACGCACCTGTGCCGGACCTTAAAGAATGGCGGGAGATGGTCGAACGCGTGAAGCACCCGCAGGGCAGCGTGACGGTCGCGCTGGTCGGCAAATACACGCAGTTGCACGACGCGTATCTTTCGATCGTCGAAGCGCTGAAGCACGCGGGCTACGCGCGCGGCGTGGAGGTCAGGATCCGCTGGATCGATTCGGAACAGTTTACGCCGGACGACCTCGACGGCGTCGACGGCGTTCTGGTGCCCGGCGGGTTCGGAAACCGCGGGATCGAGGGCATGATCGACGCGGCGCGCTTTGCAAGAACGCACGCGCTCCCGTATTTCGGCATCTGCCTCGGCATGCAGATCCTGTGCATCGAATACGCGCGGAGTATACTCGGTTGGACGGACGCAAACTCCGGCGAGTTTGAACCCGAAAGCGCGCATAAGGTCATTGATTTCATGCCCGGACAGAGTGACGAGGTCGATAAGGGCGGCACTTTGCGGCTCGGCAGCTACCCCTGCGTCATACAACCGGGTACGACGATGGATCGCAGCTATGCGATTGACGCGATCGTGGAGCGGCACAGACACCGCTACGAGCTCAACAACGAATTCCGACAGCGACTTTCAGACGCCGGCCTGACGTTTTCGGGCGTTTCCCCGGACGGACGCCTGGTCGAGGCCGCAGAGATCTCGGACATGCCGTTTTACCTCGGCGTGCAGTATCATCCGGAATTCAAGAGCAGACCCAATAAACCTCATCCGCTGTTCCTCGGTTTCATCGGGGCGGCACAACAATATCATAAAAAAGGAGAAAAACCATGAAACACTATACAAGAGAAGACATCGTTCGCATTGCCGAAGAAGAAGATATCGAATTCATCCGCCTGCAGTTTTCCGACATTTTCGGACAGCTCAAGAACGTGGCGGTCACGCGCTCGCAGATCGAAAAGGTCCTGAACAACCAGATCATGATCGACGGCAGCTCCATCGAGGGCTTCACGCGCATCCACGAATCCGACCAGTATCTGCGTCCCGATCTCGACACCTTTGCGATCCTTCCCTGGGCGCCGGCAACGCACAAGACGGCGCGGCTGATCTGCGACGTCTACAACCCGGACGGCACGCCGTTTGTCGGCGATCCGCGCTACGTGCTGAAGCGTACGCTGAAGCGCGCGGAAGAGCTTGGCTATACCTTCAACGTCGGACCGGAGATGGAATTCTTCCTCTTCGAAGCGGATGAAAAGGGTCTGCCGACCACGCGCACCGCGGACGCGGCGGGCTATTTCGATATGGCGCCGATCGATCACGGCGGCAACGTGCGCCGCGAGATCTGCCTGATGCTCGAGGATATGGGCTTCGAGATCGAGGCGAGCCATCACGAGGTCGCCGAGGGACAGCACGAGATCGACTTCAAGTACGAAAACGCGCTGACCGCCGCGGACAATATCATGACGTTCCGCATGGCGGTCAAGACGATCTCGCAGATGCACGGTCTGCACGCGACGTTCATGCCGAAGCCCGTATTCGGGATCAACGGCAGCGGCATGCACACGAATATGTCCCTGTTCCGCGACGGGAAAAACATCTTTTTCGATCCGGACGGTGAAAAGCAGCTTTCAAAGGAAGCGTACAGCTTCATCGCGGGCATTCTCGCGCACGTGCGCGGCATGGCGGCGGTCACCAATCCGCTCGTCAATTCCTATAAGCGGCTTGTGCCGGGCTATGAAGCGCCGTGCTATCTCGCGTGGAGCGCTTCGAACCGTTCGGCTTTGATCCGCATCCCCGCCGCGCGCAAAAGCTCGACGCGCGTGGAGCTGCGCTGCCCGGACCCCGCCTGCAATCCGTATCTTGCGTTTGCGGCGTGCCTCGCGGCAGGGCTCGACGGGATCGAGAAGGGCATGACGCCGCCGGCGGAGATCACCGAAAACATTTATCTGATGACCGAATCGGAGCGCAAGGCGCACGGCATCGACAGCCTGCCCGGAAACCTTCTTGAGGCGGTCGAGTGTCTCTCCGCCGATCCGCTGATGGTCACAACGCTCGGCGAGCACGTCTATACGCATTACACCGAAGGCAAGCGGCGCGAGTGGGACGAGTACCGCACGCGCGTCACCGACTGGGAGATCAAAAAATACATGCTGGTCTACTGACGGAAGGAAGCGGAAGGGAGGAAGCGTCATGAGGTTTACCAAAATGCACGGACTGGGCAACGATTTTCTGCTCGTTTACGGTCAGGTCCCGGAAAACGCCGAATCGCTTTGCGCGGCGCTGTGCGACCGCCGTTTCGGCGTCGGGGCGGACGGCGTGATCTTCCTCTGCGCGTCTTCCGCCGCCGACTGTGAAATGCGGATCTTCAACGCCGACGGCAGCGAAGCGAAGATGTGCGGCAACGGCATCCGCTGCGCTGGCAAATTTCTCTATGACAACGGTCATGTCCGAAAGGAACAGATGACGGTGGAGACCCGTTCCGGCGTGAAAAAACTGACGCTCCGGATCGAAAACGGCACGGTCGGAAGCGTTGTCGTGGACATGGGACGCGCCGTGATGACGCAGGAAAGCGTGACGCTCTCCGACGGAATGGGCGTCGGGACGGCGGTCTCGGTCGGCAATCCGCATCTGGTGCTCTTTACAGAAGACGCGGACGCTGTGCCGGTTTCCGTTTTAGGACCGCGCATCGAACGGGACGAACGCTTCCCCGGCGGCGTGAACGTTGAGTTTGTGCAGGTCCTTTCGCCGCAAAAGCTTCGCATGCGCGTCTGGGAACGCGGCTGCGGGATCACCATGGCGTGTGGCACCGGCGCGTGCGCGTCGGTCATCGCGGCGGTGAAGCATGGGCTTTGTCCTGTCGGCGAACCCGTCGAGGTGAAACTGGACGGCGGAAGCCTGCTTATCACCGTGGATGAAACGGACAATGTCACAATGGAAGGTCCCGCCGTGACCGTCTTTTCCGGGGAGGTGGCGCTGTGACGAAGATCAATACGGCCTACGGGCAGCTTCCGCCGGCATTCTTTTTTACCCGGATCGGCGAGACCGTCGCAAGCTATGCGGCGGCGCATCCCGACCGTCATCTTCTCCGGCTCGGCGTCGGCGACGTAACGGGTCCTTTGACACCCGCGGTCATCGAAGCGATGCACGCGGCGGTCGAAGAACAGGCGCACGCGGCGACGTTTCACGGGTATCTCAATGAGGTCGGGACCGATTTCATGAAGGCGGCCGTCGCGGATTATTATGCGCGGCGGAACGTGATCCATTCAAAGGAAGACGTCTTTATCTCGTCAGGCGCGGCCGACGATCTCGGCGCGATCGGGAATCTGTTTTCCCGCGACGCGACTGTGCTGGTGACGGAGCCCGCCTATCCCGCCTACGTGGATACCAACCGGATGACGGGCAGAAGGATCGTCTCCCTGACCGGAAATGCGGAAAACGGCTTTCTGCCGCTGCCGACGGACGCGACGGATGCGGATCTCGTCTTTTTATGCTCGCCGAACAATCCGACGGGAACGGCGTATACCGGAGCGCAGCTTAAAAAGTGGGTGGACTGGGCAAACGAACGGAAGGCGGTCATCGTCTTTGACGCCGCCTACGAAGCCTTTGTGCAGGACGAGGACGTGCCGAGAAGCATTTATGAGCTGCCCGGTTCCGAGACCTGCGCGATCGAGATCAGTTCCCTGTCCAAAACGGCGGGGTTCACCGGAACGCGGCTTGGCTATACGGTCGTACCGGGAAAGCTTGTGCGGGAAGGACTCTCGCTCAGGGATATGTGGACGCAGGATCGGACGACGCGGACCAACGGCGTGAGCTATATCCTGCAGAGAGCGGGAGAAGCGGCGCTGTCTCCGGAAGGCGTCGCGCAGAGCCGGCAGGCGATCGGCTTTTATCAGGAAAACGGGCGGATCCTTGCCGATGCGCTCAAAAAGACCGGACAGCTCTTTACCGGCGGCCGCAACGCGCCGTACCTGTGGCTCAGATGTCCGGACGGTATGACGGGCTGGGCGTTCTTTGACGAACTGATCAAGACGGCGCAGATCGTCGTCACGCCGGGAGAGGGCTTCGGCTCCGGCGGCGAAGGGTACGTGCGGCTGTCGTGTTTCGGCAGCCGCGGAGACACGGAAGAAGCCGCGCGGCGGCTGATACAAATCCTGTAGTTTTTCCGGGAAAAATTGTGTATAATGCAGACAGAACAGAAAGGAAGTTTACCATATGTGCGGAATCGTCGGATACACCGGATCGAAGCCTGCTGCGCCGATCCTTTTGGAAGGACTCAAGAAACTCGAATACCGCGGCTATGACTCCGCGGGGCTCGCGGTGCGCAGCGGCGACGCGCTTGCGGAGGTCGTGAAAGCGACAGGCAAGCTCAAGAACCTGATCGAAATGACCGACGAGGGGCGGACGATGCCGGGGTTTTGCGGCATCGGGCATACGCGCTGGGCGACGCACGGCGAACCGAGCCGCGCGAACGCGCACCCGCACGTTTCCGGCAACGCGACGGGTTCCGCGTCCGGTCCCGTGGAATCGGACGTCGTCGGCGTGCACAACGGGATCATCGAGAATTTCGAGGAGCTCAAGCAGAAGCTTCTGAACAACGGCTACCGCTTCTACAGCGGCACGGACACCGAGGTCGTCATCAAGCTCGTCGATTACTATTATAAAAAATACAAGATCGGGCCGATCGACGCGATCAACCGTATGATGGTCCGCGTACGCGGCAGCTACGCGCTCGCGCTGATGTTCAAGGATTATCCCGGCGAGCTCTACTGCGCCCGGAAGGACAGCCCCTTGATCATCGGCGTCGCCGACGGCGAGAGCTTCCTTGCGTCCGACGTGCCCGCGATCCTGAAGCACACCCGCGACGTCTACTATATCGACAATCTGCAGTCGGCGCGACTGCTTCCGGGCGAAGCGCATTTCTACGATCTGAACGGCGACGAGATCGAATTGCCGCTGTCCCGCATCACGTGGAACGCCGAAGCCGCGGAAAAGGGCGGCTACGAGCATTTCATGATCAAGGAGATCCACGAGCAGCCGCGGGCGGTTAAGGATACGCTTTCGAGTATCGTCAAAAACGGGAAAATCGACCTTTCGGCGGCGGGGCTCGACCGGGATTTCTTAAGCGCGGTCGATCAGATCCACATCGTCGCGTGCGGCTCGGCGTGGCACGTCGGGATGCTCGCGCAGTACGTGCTCGAGGACCTTGCCGAGATCCCCGTACGCGTGGAGCTCGCCTCGGAGTTTCGCTACCGGAAGCTGCTGCTGTCCGAACACGCGCTCGTGATCGTAATTTCGCAGTCGGGCGAGACCGCGGATTCTCTTGCGGCGCTGCGCGCGGCAAAGGCAAGGGGCGTGCCGACGCTTGCGATCGTCAACGTCGTCGGCTCGACCATCGCGCGTGAAGCGGATCGCGTGCTGTACACGCTTGCGGGACCGGAGATCGCGGTCGCCACGACCAAGGCGTACAGCGCGCAGCTCGCGGCGATGTACGCGCTTGCGATCGCTCTCTCAGACGTGCGCGGAAAGCTTGACGCGGAACGGTATGACGCGCTGATCGCGGAGCTTACCGCGCTGCCGGACAAGATGGCGCGCGCGCTCGAAAACAAGGAACGCATCCAGTGGTTTGCCAGTAAGCACGCGAACGCGCGGGACATCTTCTTCATCGGACGCGGGCTCGATTACGCGATCTGCCTTGAAGGCAGCTTGAAGATGAAAGAGATCTCCTACATCCACAGCGAAGCGTACGCCGCGGGCGAACTGAAGCACGGGACGATCTCGCTCGTCGAAAACGGCACGCTCGTCATCGGCGTGCTGACGCAGCAGGACCGCATCGAAAAGACCGTCAGCAACATGGCGGAGTGCAAGGCGCGAGGCGCGTACCTGATGGGACTGACCGGCTACGGCAACTATAACGTCGAGGAGACGGTGAACTTCACGGTCTACGTACCGAAAGCCGATCCGCATTTCATCGGCAGCATCGCGATCATTCCGCTGCAGTTGCTCGCCTACTATACGAGCGTTGCAAAAGGGCTCGACGTGGACAAACCCAGAAACCTTGCGAAGAGCGTCACCGTGGAATAAACAGGAGGAACGATGGAACGGGATACCATACTGATCCTTGATTTCGGCGGGCAGTACAAACAGCTGATTGCCCGCCGCGTGCGGGAGTGTCAGGTGTACTGCGAGATCCTGCCGTACACGACTTCGCTGCAAACGCTCAAAAGCATGAATCCGAAGGGGATCATCCTCACCGGCGGACCCAACAGCGTCTACGATCCGGCGTCGCCGACCTGTGACGCAGAGCTGTTTTCGCTCGGGATCCCGATCCTCGGCATCTGCTACGGCTCGCAGCTCATGGCGTACATCCCGGGCGGTGCGGTACAGCCGGCAGACGTTTCCGAATACGGACGGACGGAGCTTTTCATCGATGCGCCGGATTCTCCGCTTTTCAAGGGCGTTCCCGCGCGCACGGTCTGCTGGATGAGCCATACCGACCGGATCACAACCGTTCCGGACGGGTTCCGGGTCACCGCGCAC
>ONMC01000036.1 GCA_900318745.1 uncultured Eubacteriales bacterium | reverse complement strand
ATCCGCGACCCCGAAGTACGGCTCATCGACGAAAACGGACAGCAGCTCGGCATCATGGATGTGCGTGAAGCACAGCGTCTGGCGGATGAGCGCGGACTGGACCTTGTAAAGGTCTCCCAGAACACGCCCCCGACCTGCAAGCTCATGGACTACAGCAAGTATCGCTATGACATGCTGAAGCGGGAGAAGGAACAAAAACGGAATCAGAAGATCATCGAGATCAAGGAGATCCGCCTGTCTGCAACGATCGACGTGCACGACATGGAGGTCAAGGCAAAGCAATGCGACAAGTTTCTGCGTAACGGCGACAAGGTGAAGGTGTCCATCCGCTTCCGCGGCAGACAGATCACCAAGGGCGAAATGGGCGAGGACGTCATGGAGAGCTTCTTCAATATGGTGTCCGACGTTGCGGTGAAAGAACGTCCGCCCAAGCAAGAGGGCAGAAACATGTTCATGGTGCTTGCACCGAAAAAATGATTCAAGGAAACTTTTAGGAGGAACAACCATGCCGAAAATCAAGACCCATCGCGGCGCAGCAAAGCGTTTTTCCGTGACCAAGTCCGGTAAGATCAAGCGCGCCAAGGCTTATAAGAGCCACATTCTCACCAAAAAGACCACCAAGAGACTTCGCGGTCTGCGTCAGACCGGCTACATCGCCGAGGAAGAACAGAAGAAAGTCCGCGAGCTGATCCCGTATAAGTAAGGAGGAAACAAACCATGGCAAGAATTAAGAGAGCAGTCAACGCCGTTAAGAAACGCCGCAAGGTCCTCCGCCTCGCAAAGGGCTATTACGGAGCAAAGAGCAAGCAGTATCGCGCAGCTTCCCAGCAGGTCATGAAGTCGATGGCATATGCATACGTCGGCAGAAAGCTCAAGAAGCGTGAGTATCGCAAACTGTGGATCGCCCGTATCAACGCAGGCGCCCGCATGAACGGCACCACCTACAGCCGTCTCATCAACGGTCTCAAGCTCGCGAATGTCGACATCAACCGCAAGGTTCTCGCGGATCTCGCAATCACCGACATGAACGCGTTTGCAAACCTCTGCGAGATCGCAAAGGCAGCAAGAAACGACTGAGCATGCATCGAACGGGGCTGTTTCGGCAGCCCCTTTTCTTTTCCGAAAAAGTTTTGCTTTTTCTGAAAAATTGTGTTGACAAATGCGTAAATAGCCGCTATAATATTTTCTGTTCGCGGGAATAGCTCATTTGGTAGAGCGCAGCCTTGCCAAGGCTGAGGTGGCGGGTTCGAGCCCCGTTTCCCGCTCCAGGATATGCCTCCTTAGCTCAGCTGGCTAGAGCACCTGACTCTTAATCAGGGTGTCCAGGGTTCGAATCCCTGAGGGGGTACCAAAGCAAAAATCCTGTCACATATGTGACGGGATTTTTTGCATTGTATGCAAAGTGATCCCGCGTTCGGAAGACGGCGCGGCTTTGTGATGCGGCTATTGACAACCTCGCGCTTTTGGCATATCTTTTTGGTAAGGAATTGAGACGGAAGGAGGCAGAGAATATGGGACAGAAGCAATACATCGCGATTGATCTCAAGTCGTTCTATGCCTCCGTCGAGTGCCGCGAGCGCGGGCTCGACCCGCTGTCGACCTGTCTTGTGGTCGCCGATCCGTCGCGCACCGAAAAGACGATCTGCCTTGCGGTCACGCCGGCGCTGAAACGCTACGGCATTCCGGGCCGGGCGCGGCTGTTCGAGGTCGTGCAGCGCGTAAAGGAAGTCAATCGCGAGCGGCTTCTGAAGGCGCCGGGGCACCGGTTTTCGGGCAAAAGCTGCGACGCAAAAGCGCTCGATGCCGATCCGTCTCTGGAGCTTGATTTTATCACGGCGCCGCCGCAGATGGCGCATTACATGCAGCGCAGCACGGAGATCGTCGACATTTATCTCAAGTACGTTTCGTTCGAGGATATGCATGTCTATTCGGTCGACGAGGTCTTTATCGATGCGACGGGCTATCTCGAACCGTATCGGCTCACGGCGCATGAGCTTGCCAAACGAATGATTCATGAGGTACTGCGGGAAACGGGCATTACGGCGACCGCCGGGATCGGGACCAATCTGTACCTTGCGAAGATCGCGATGGACATCGTTGCAAAGAAAATGCCGGCGGATGCGGACGGCGTACGCATTGCGGAGCTCGATGAAATGCGCTATCGCGAAGAACTCTGGCTGCATCGTCCGCTGACCGATTTCTGGCGTGTCGGCAGAGGGCTTTCGAAGAAGCTTGAGGAATACCGGCTGTTTACGATGGGCGATATTGCAAGGTGCTCGATCGAGAATGAAGCGCTTCTGTATCGGCTCTTCGGCGTGAACGCCGAATACCTGATCGACCATGCATGGGGCTGGGAGCCGGTCGAGATCAGACATATCAAGGCGTACCGGCCGGAAAGCAGCAGCCTGAGCGTCGGGCAGGTGCTGACCGGTCCGACGCCGTTTGAAACGGCGCGTCTGATCGTGCAGGAAATGACGAGCGGGCTGTCGCTCGATCTCGTGGGAAAAGGATTGGTTGCGGATCAGATGGTGCTGACCGTCGGTTACGATATCGAAAACATCACGCCGGCGTTTCACGGCGAGATCGAGACCGACCGCTACGGACGCAAGACGCCGAAAATGGCGCACGGATCGGAAAACATCGGGCTCTATACGTCCTCGACAAAGCTGATGCTGAAGGCGGTCCTGCGGTTGTTCGACCGGATCGCGGACAGGGAACTGACCGTGCGCAGGATGTATGTCGTTGCAAACCACGTGATCCCGGAGCGCGACGCAAAGGAGCTGCCGCAGGCGGAACAGCTCGATCTGTTCTCGTTCGAGGAGACCGTACAGCAGCAGGAGGATCGCGAAAAGCAGCTCAAAAAGGAGCGCAGGCTGCAGGAGACGATGCTCAAGATCAAGGATAAGTACGGCAAGAACGCGATCCTTGCGGGCACGAGCTATCAGGAAGGTGCAACGGGACGCGAGCGAAACCGGCAGATCGGAGGACACAAGGCATGACGGGACCGTACGACGACATCATCAAGCTGCCGCACCATGTGTCCAAGACCCACCCGCCGCAGCCGATGGACAAGCGGGCGGCGCAGTTTTCGCCGTTTGCGGCGCTGACCGGATATGACGACGCGGTAGAGGAAACCGCGCGGTATACGGATACCAAGCAGGAGCTTGAGGAAGAAACGAAGCTTGCGATCAACGCGGCGCTGCACGCACTGCAAAGCCGGGAAAAGACACACCCGGAGATCCTGCTCGAATACTTCGTGCCGGACGCGCAAAAGCGCGGCGGCGCGTATCGCACGGTGCGCGTGAGCGTCAAAAAAGTAGACGACGTGCAAAAGACGCTGACGCTGACGGACGGGACGGTCGTGCCGTTTTCGGACGTCATGCGCATTTCGACGCCCGATCCGCACGAAGCGGACCGCTGAACGCACATTTGCATTGCGGGCAAAGCGCCCGCGGAAAGGATCTGACGATGGAAGAACTGCACTGCATTCGCGTCACGGGGAAGGGACAGATGAAGCTGCGCCCGGATACGACGAGGATCATCATGACGCTGTCCGGCGTATATCCAGACTATTCCGATGCGCTTGCGCATTCCGCGCAGGACGCGGAGGCGATCAAGGACGCGCTTGTGCCGCTCGGATTTTTGCGCACGGAGTTCAAAACGCAGCAGTTTCATGTGGAGCCGGAATACGAGGGATACGACGATCACGGCGTGTATAAAAACCGTCTGATCGGGTATCGCTGCCGGCACGCGCTGAAGGTGGAGTTCCCGTCCGACAACGAGCGGCTCGGCAAGGTGCTTTCCGTGCTTGCGCATGCAGCGGCGGAACCGGAGCTGTCGATCGGCTATACCGTCAGCGACCCCGAGGCGGCAAAGGCGCAGCTGCTTGAACGGGCGGTCGAGGATGCGAAGAACAAGGCGGCGGTGCTTGCAAAAGCCGCTGGCGTCACGCTGCTGCACATCCAAACGATCGATTATGCGTGGCAGAACACGGATCTTTCGGTGTATCCGATGCAGCGGAATCTGCTGTGCAAGGCGGAAGCATCCGCCGACACGTTCGACCTCGGCATCGAACCGGACGATATCGAGGCGTCCGATACGGTCACGGTGGTTTTCACGATCTCGTAAGGAAAGGAGCGGGCATGGACGAACCGATTCTGAACGCATCACAGCAACAGGCGGTGACCGCGACCGAGGGGTATATCCGCGTGATCGCGGGCGCCGGGTCCGGCAAAACGCGCGCGCTGTCGCACCGGTTTGCGTATCTGGTCAACGACTACGGCATTCTGCCCGGCAACATCCTGTGCGTCACGTTCACGAATAAAGCGGCGAACGAGATGCGTCAGCGTATCCACAATCTGACCGGCGACAATGACACCGGCTATATCAACACGTTCCACGGCTTCTGCGTGTCGGTGCTGCAGGAGGACAGCTTTGCCGTGCAGTATCCCAAGAGCTTTCTCGTGCTCGACAACTCGGACATCGACGACATGCTGCGCATCATTTACGAGGAACGCGGGCTGACCCTGCGCGACATGACGTTCGCAAATGCGCGCGACATGTTTGAGATCCAGAAGCTGTTTAAGAAGCCGGAGTATTATCTCGACCTGATCAATCTTTCGCTCGACGCGCTGCGCGAAAAGTACATGAATGCCGTCAGCACGAACGACATCCTCTTTTACGGGTATCTGTATCAGCAAAAGAAATGCTTCGGTCTCGACTATAACGACCTCATCAAGTTCACGCTCTATATTTTCAAGGAGCACGAGGACATTCGTCTGAAATGGCAGAAGCGGCTTGCATACATCATGATCGACGAGTTTCAGGACATCGACGGTCTGCAGTACGAGCTGATGGACGCGCTTGCGGGATACCATAAAAACCTGTTCATCGTCGGCGATCCGGACCAGACGATCTACACCTGGCGCGGCGCGAACGTCCGGTATCTGCTTGATTTCGACCGGCAGTACGCGGGCACGAAGACGATTCTGATGAACGAGAATTATCGAAGCACACCCGAGATCCTCGCCGTGTGCAATTCGCTGATCGCAAACAACAAAAACCGCATCAAAAAGGACCTTGTCGCCATGCATCCGCACGGCGAAACCGTGCTGTGTCATCACGCAAAGAACGCGGAAGCGGAGGCGAAATGGGTCGCGGATGAGATCAACGCCCTGCATGTGCGCGGCGTCGCGTATCGCGATATCACGGTGCTGTACCGCGCGCACTATCTGACGCGGCAGGTCGAGGAAGTCTTTTTGAAGGAAAAGCTGCCCTATACGATCTACAGCGGCGTGCAGTTCTTTGCGCGGATGGAAATCAAGGACGCGCTCTCGTATCTTCGCATGATCGCGTATTTTGACGATCTGTCGTTCCGCCGCGTCGTCAATACACCCAAGCGCAACATGGGCAACCGGCGCATGAAGTTTCTGGAGGAATACGCGCAGACCAACAACTGCACGCTGTATACGGCGCTGAAGCAGAACCTCGATTCGGATCTCATGAAGGGCACCAAGGCGTCGGCATTCGTGCGGCTCATCGAGCGATTTGCGGCGTCGGTCGAGAACCGCCCCGTTTCCGAGGTGCTGTCCGCGATCCTCGACGAAAGCGGCTATGAGGCGATGATGCGCACCGAAGGAAGTCAGGAACGGCTCGACAACCTTGCCGAACTCAAGCAATCCGTCTATGAATACGAAACGACCTGCGGCGAGGAGGTCACGCTGGAGCACTACCTGAAGCATATCGCGCTGTTCACCAACAGCGACACGGCGGAGCCGGGCGACAAGGTGAAGCTCATGACCGTCCACGCCGCAAAGGGACTGGAGTTCCCGTACGTGTTCCTGATCGGCATGAACGAAGGCGTGTTTCCTTCTCGCAAGGTGCGAACGCTTGCGGGGATGGAGGAGGAGCGCCGTCTTGCGTTCGTCGCCATGACGCGCGCCGAGAAGCGGCTGTATCTTTCGGAGGCGGAAGGACGCAATCTGGACAACACGCCGCGCTATCCGTCGCGGTTTCTGCTCGACATTTCGCCGGAGCTTCTGGAGCACACCGCGCCGCCTGCGGAGGGTCTCATTCGCGACGCGCGCAGTTATATCCGAAGCACGGAACGGTATCTTCCGGACAGCGAGGACGCGCTGCGCTTCAAGGTCGGCGATCGCGTGAACCATGTGCTGATCGGCGCGGGAACCGTGATCGACATTGATGCGGATCACGACGCGTACGTGGTGCGCTTCGACGCGCTGCCGACGCCGCGCACGATCTCGTTCCGGGTTCGGATGACAAAGGAGAGCGAATGATGGGACTGTTTTCGAAAAACCGCGGCAAACAAAAGCGATACGATCCGGAACAGCGCGAGCCTGTTCTTCGAAGGAGCATCTGCACCGGCGAGACGACGGCGGGCTTTCGCGACCGGAAGGACGGCAGGTTCCACGAGGTCATGGCGATCCGTTCGGAACGCGATCTTCAGGCGTTCATGGAGCAGTACGGCGTTGAGGAGATCCCCAAAACCATCTATTGAAAAAAGAGCCCGCAGCTGCGGGCTCTTTTTGATTTGGGATCTTACAGCATCGACGAGCCGCCGGTGACGATCCAGGCGGCAAGCGACGCGACGAGGATCGCGCCGGTATAGACGCTGCCGGTGCGGCGGTAGAAGTACGTGCACAGCACGCTGAACACGAAGACCTGCGGAACGAACAGGATCAGCAGCGACATGAACGGTCCGCCGAATGTCGAGCCGAACAGCACGTCCGCGCCGGGTCCGATGCCCGCAAAGAACGGGATATACTCGATCAGCACGATGATGAGAATGCCGCCGACCATCAGAAGCGCGTTGCGCCACCAGTTGCCCATAAAGCCCGCAAAGCCCTTTTTGTACGTCGCTTCGGTGCGCATCGACGCCATGATCTTCGAGTTGTTCAGCAGGAAGAACAGCGCGAACACCGGAATGTATACAAAGAACTGACCGAGCCGCGCGAGCGAGAAGGTCTTGAAGAACGGCCAGATGAACCGCAGATCGAGGTTGAAGAGCGTTTCTGCGAGGAACACCACGAGGTACAGGAAACAAAGCATGCACAGCACGAGCACGCAGGCGCGGATCAGCAGCCCGAACGAGATGCGGTTCGGCTTTTGTTCCGATCCGAGTCCCATGCCGTAGAACCCGTCATATGTACCCTTCTTTTTGGCGGAGCGTGCGCCGATCCACGTCGTTACGAGCATGATGACGATCAGCAGCAGATACCAGCCGATGAAGCCGTTGCCGACGGTCATGCGGAAGATGTTTTCCGGCAGCGGCAGCAGCGCGTGACCGAGCTGCGTCATGAAGGGATAGGTTGCGCCTGCGATCAGGATCGTAATGAGCGCGCCGCGCCACCACTTGCCCTTCGTTTTGATCCCGGTCCTTGCGGGGAGCGGCTGCACGAGCTTGCCGAAGAACGGTACGCACAGCAGCAGTTCCGAGAACGGCAGCAGCGCCGCGATCGCGCAAAGCATCGCAAGCAGCACAAGCCATTCCTTGGTCATCGCGGTCTGGTCGGAGAATGCGGGACCGGTCAGCACATTGTCGCCGAACGCCTGATCGAACCAGTCGAGCGCCACGGCAAGTCCGTGCGCGTTGTGCGTCGTCAGACGGTGGTTCGTATAGAGCAGCTCCATGCGCCGCGCGCTGCCGTCGGAGAAGCTTCCGAAGGTCTTGTCCCAGGCGGCATTTTCCGCGGTCGTGCCGAGAAACTCCGTGCGCAGCGGCGAACGCAGGATCGTTTCGTCCACATTGCGCCGATAATCGCGGAAGTAGCTGAATTCGTCCCATTTCGCTTGCAGAAGAAGGACGTTGTTGAAACGGATGTGCGCGGAATCGTATGCCGAATCGCGGAACAGCTCGCCGCACTGCAGCACGGTCGCCTTCGGCTCGATATCTGTACCGGAATACGCCGCCGCCACGGACCAGCCCGCCCAGGTGCCCATCGAGTGTCCGCTGATGCCGAGCTTCGTTTTGTCAACGTTCGGCAGTTCGGACAGGAATCTGTATGCCGCAATGCCGCCGCAGGAGCTGTCTGTCAGCACGTTGCCCGCATCGTCCTTCGTATAGCGATCGTCGAAGAAGGAGAGGTTCGAGAAGTTCATCAGAAGACGATAGCGCACCGTGCCGCCGATGGTACGGAACGTGTTGTCCTCGACGCTGTCCTCGCCGTAATTGACCTTGACCATATGGTTCACATAGCCGCGCTCCGCAAGGCCGGGTTTGCTTGCGCCGTGCCCGTATTCATCCAGCGACAGCACGACCGCGCCGCGCCGCGCAAGCTCGATCGCGTATGCCGCGTTCGTCTCGTGATCATTCTGGTACCCATGCAGCAGCAGAACGCCCGGCGCCTTCTCTCCGTCCTTCAGACCGGACGGCGTATAGAGCTTATAATACAGCGCGCCGACCTCGCTCGAAAGATACCCTTCGCTGATGTCGATCGCCCCGTTTGCGCGCTGTACGCGATTTGCAAAGAACAGCGCGGCGAATGCGACGATCAGAAACGCCGCGACGAGAACGAGCGGCAGCTTCCATCCTTTTTTCATAACCGGTTCCCCCCTCGATGGATTTGATCATATATAGTATATCGAATCCGCGCGCGCATTGCAAGCCGCAGACAAAAAAACAAGCCCCGAAGGGCTTTTGAAATTGCACTTGTCAAGTAAAAGTAGACAATAGAAAAAGATAATCATCAGAAGCCCGATTCGGTACGGTACTGGATCGGGCTTTTGTAGTTCAAAGCAGCGGCGAGCCGCTGCTCGTTGAAATAACGGACGTAGTCGTCCAGCAGCTTCGGGACGTCGTCGCAGTGTGCCAGATCAAAGTCCGCATACAGTTCTTCCTTCATCCAACCGTTTAATGCCTCAATAATCGGATTATCTGTCGGAGTTCCCCCTCGCGACATGGAACGAAGTATGTTATAATGTCTATGGGCGTTTTCAAAGCCCCTTGAAGAGTAGACTGCTCCTTGGTCGGTGTGCAAGATGACGGAGGGCTTCTGCTCTTCTTTTTTGCCTGCAAGCTGATTCAGCTTTTCCAGGCATTCATAATACGGCTTATTGCTTCCGGCGACGTTCGTAACGCTGTGCGCAATGATCTCGTTGTTGTAGGTATCTACCATGAGCGTCCATTCCCAGTATGTGTCTTTTACCTTGAACATCGTCATATCGGAAACGACGATCTGTAACGGAGCCGTCGCATTCCAATTCCCCTTCACCGCATTTTCAAACCGCACGCTTTCCTCACCCGGCTTTCTGTAACGTCTGCCCCTTGCGCCGGACCGTATCCCGGCATATTTGCAGCATTTATGTGCGAGATTGTGTGAAAAGATCCATCCTGTCTGTTTAAACACCTCATATGCAAGGCGATGATACCCGTATGACGGATGCTTCTCATGCTCTGCCATGAGCAGTGCTGTCAATTCGATTCGTATTTTTTCATACCGGTTCCCGGTCCCTTGTCTTGCTTTCCACTTGTAATATCCTGATCGGTTGACGTCCATGATCGCGCACAGAAAACTTACCGGATACTTTCCTCGCAGTTCGTCGATCACTTCGTATTCGAGTCTTTGCCGGTAACGAACACCCTGTCTGCACCAACTCCTTCCACGTAATATCCTTTTTTTAATCTTGCAATCTCCACTTCCTGTTTTGCTATAATCAAACGAAGCCGTTCTATTTCGCTCAGATGCTTGCTTGTGTGCAACGCTGCATACGGATTGCCGTTGTGTGGTTCCAATGCATCTTCACCATCTTCAAGGTATACTTGAACCCATCTGGAAATCGTGCTGTTTCCAACACTGTACTTTTTCTCCAATGCCTTTATGGATTCATGCTCCTCCAAATGTTCTTTGATGATCTTCAGCTTTTCTTCCTTGCTGAACTTTCGATGTGCTATGCCTTTCTTTCCCATCCTTTTCGCCTCCTTGTTTTTCTCCATTATACATGAAAAGTAGACACTTTTCTGTGTCTACTTTTAGTTTACTGATGCAGAAGGGCTTTTGAAATCAATCCTCTTTGTCTTCGCTTTCGAACACGATCGGCTCTTCTGTGGGTCTGCGCCCGCCGAGGCGGTACAGGTCGACGCCGGGATCGTACGGATCGGGCGGCAGCGGTTTGACTGCACCGGTTTTTTCGAGGATCGCGAACACGATCAGTCCGAGCAGGATCGCCATGCTCACGACCTGCGAGAACGAGAACGGACCGAAGCCGCCGCGCACCGCATCGTCGCGGAAGAACTCGATGATAAAGCGGAACACGCTGTAGGCAGGCAGATACAGTTTGACGAGCCGACCGCGGCGCTCTTCTTTGGTTTCCCGCAGGAAGATCACGAGCAGCACGGCAAACAGCAGGAAATTGAACGCGGATTCGAACAGCTGCACGGGCAGGCGGCTTTCCCAGAAATGCGAGCAGAACGCGTTATCCATGTGAATGCCGTAGCAGCACGGGTGCCAGATCGTTTTTTCCACGCCGTCGACCGTGACGACGTCGCGTCCGAAGTAGCAGCCGATGCGTGCAAAACCGTGGAACAGCGGCGTGGTGACCGCCACGATATCGCGCCCGATGCGGCGCTTTTTCAACAGAAACTTCGACAGCAGCCAGAAGGTGCCGAAGTATCCCAGAAGCCCGCCGTAAAACACGATGCCGGACTGGAACACGATCTTTTCGAACGTGATCGGCACGCCCTGCCGATAGAGGTATGTCGCGTAGGACAGGATCCCGAACAGCTTTGCGCCGACAATGAGCCCGACGAGCGAGGCGATCATCAGAAACAGCTGCCGCACCCAATTCTGTTCGCGTTTGACGCACAGCAGCAGCGCCGTGCCGAACACGGCAAGGATGCCGAGCGCGGCCATGACCGAGTATGTCAGGACATGATCCCTGATAAATGCAATAATGGTTTCCATGCCCGGTATTATATCCCATAACGTACCGCTTTGCAATGAAAAATCTTTCGGGGCGCAAAAACGGTTTTTGCTGTCGGAATCCGTTGACAGCTTGAACGGTTCTTTGCTATAATACACTTTGGTAGAAAAGGGGCGTTGCCCCCGAATAATAGCAGGAGGAAATAGAATGGCAAAGACCATGACGATCGATGGCAATACCGCTGCTGCGCATGTCGCATACGCATTCTCCGATGTTGCCGCAATTTATCCGATCACCCCGTCGTCCCCGATGGCGGAAGTCGCAGACGAGTGGGCAGCAAACGGCCGCCTGAACCTGTTCGGACAGAAGGTCCGCATCGCGGAAATGCAGTCCGAGGCGGGCGCAGCGGGCGCTGTGCACGGCTCTCTCAAAGCCGGCGCGCTGACGACGACCTTTACGGCGTCGCAGGGCCTGCTTCTGATGATTCCCAACATGTACAAGATCAGCGGCGAGCTGCTTCCCGGCGTGTTCCACGTATCCGCCCGTGCGCTCGCAGCGCATGCGCTCTCGATCTTCGGCGATCACAGCGACGTGATGGCATGCCGCCAGACCGGTTTTGCGTTCCTCGCATCCGCATCCGTGCAGGAGGTCATGGACCTCGCGCTGGTCGCGCATCTTTCCGCGATCAAGGCGTCCGTTCCGTTCTGCCACTTCTTCGACGGTTTCCGTACCTCGCATGAAATCCAGAAGATCGAGCTGATCGACTATGCGGACATGGACAAGCTTCTCGATCGTGACGCAGTTGCGGCATTCCGCGCACGCGCCATGAACCCGGATCATCCGCATCTCGGCGGCACCGCACAGAACCCGGATATCTACTTCCAGAATCGTGAAGCGGCGAACAGCTACTACGAGAAGATCCCCGAGATCGTCCAGCACTACATGGACGAAGTCGGCAGTCGGCGCTCCCGATGCGGAGAAGGTCGTCATCGTCATGGGCAGCGGCGCGGACGTTGCGGAAGAAACGATCAACTATCTGAACGGCAAGGGCGAGAAGCTCGGTCTTCTGAAGGTCCGTCTGTATCGTCCGTTCTCCGCGGAGAAGTTCGTTGCGGCACTGCCCGAAACCTGCAAAAAGATCGCGGTGCTCGACCGCACGAAGGAGCCCGGTTCGCTCGGCGAGCCGCTGTATGAGGACGTCATGACCGCTCTGAAGGAGCAGGGACGCTGCGGCATCAAGGTCGTCGGCGGACGCTACGGTCTCGGCAGCAAGGAATTCACGCCGACGATGGTCAAGGCGGTTTACGACAATCTCGACGCCGACGAGCCGAAGAATCACTTCACGGTCGGCATCGTGGACGACGTCACCTTTACGAGCCTCCCGATGGGTCCGCTTGTGAACGCCGCGCCGGCAGGCACGATCGCATGCAAGTTCTTCGGTCTCGGTTCCGACGGTACGGTCGGCGCGAACAAGAACAGCATCAAGATCATCGGCGACCACACCGACATGTATGCACAGGGCTACTTTGCGTACGACTCCAAGAAGTCGGGCGGCTTCACCGTTTCGCATCTGCGTTTCGGCAAGACCCCGATCCAGAGCCCGTATCTGATCGACCAGGCGGACTTTGCGGCATGCCACAATCCGTCCTACGTCACGCGTTACGCGGTTGCGGAAGGCATCAAGGACGGCGGCACGTTCCTGCTGAACTCGCCGTGGACCCTTGAGGAGATGGAAAAGGAACTGCCCGCATCGATGAAGAATGCGATCGCGCAGCATCATCTCAAGTTCTACAACATCGACGCGATCAAGCTCGCACGCGAAGTCGGCATGGGCGGTCGTATCAACACGATCATGCAGTCTGCGTTCTTCAAGCTTGCAAACGTCATCCCCGCGGATCAGGCGCTCGAATACATGAAGGCCGCTGCGAAGAAGTCCTATGCCAAGAAGGGTGACGCGGTCGTCGCAAAGAACTACGCCGCGATCGACGCCGGCATGGACGCGGTCGAAGAGATCAAGTATCCGGAATCCTGGGCGACCACGACCGAAGGCGCAAAACCCATCGCCGTCACCGACGATCCGTACTTCCTCGAGTACATCAAGCCGATCCTCGAGCAGAAGGGCGACGAGCTGCCGGTTTCCAAGATGAACCCGGACGGCACGGTCCCGACCGCAACGACCCGCTATGAGAAGCGCGGCATCGCAGTCGACGTTCCTTCCTGGATCCCCGAGAATTGTATCCAGTGCGGCCGCTGCTCGCTGGTTTGCCCGCACGCCTGCATCCGTCCGTTCGTGCTGAACGAGCAGGAAGAGGCGAACAAGCCCGAGGGCTTTGTCACGAAGCCTGCAGGCAAGGATATGCCGAACATGACCTACCGCATGCAGATCAGCCCGCTCGATTGCACCGGCTGCGGCAACTGCATCGACGTCTGCCCGGCGAAGGTCAAGGCGCTCGCCATGATGCCGCTTGAGAAGAGCGTTGAGAAGGAAGAAAAGAATTGGGAGTATGCGGTTTCGCTGCCCGACAAGAAGCTCGACGTCAACCGCAAGACGGTCAAGGGAAGCCAGTTCCTGCGTCCGCTGTTCGAGTTCTCCGGCGCATGTGCAGGCTGCGGAGAGACCCCGTATATCAAGCTCCTTACCCAGCTGTTCGGCGATCGCATGATCATCGCGAACGCGACCGGCTGTACCTCCATCTACGGCGGCTCGGCACCGACGGCTCCGTATGCGAAGAACGATAAGGGTCAGGGTCCGGCATGGGCAAACTCCCTGTTCGAAGACAACGCAGAGTTCGGCTACGGCATGAACCTCGCAACGAAGCAGCGCCGTGCGCGCCTGGCGGACACCGTCAAGAAGATGCTCGAGGTTCCGTATCTCGACGAAGACATCGCGGCGGCAGGCAAGGAATGGCTTGAAAAGATGAATGACGCGCAGGGCTCCCGCGAAGCGGGCGACAAGCTCGTTTCGCTGATCGAAGCGCATCCGACCGCCACGAAGGGCTGCGACTGCGAAGCATGCACGCTCGCGCGTGAAGTGCTTGCACAGAAGGATCAGCTCGTGAAGCCGTCCATCTGGGTATTCGGCGGCGACGGCTGGGCATACGACATCGGCTACGGCGGACTCGATCACGTGCTCGCGATGGACGAAGACGTCAACGTGCTCGTCGTGGACACCGAGGTGTACAGCAACACCGGCGGTCAGTCCAGTAAGGCGACGCCGACCGGCCCGATCGCGAAGTTCGCGGCAGCCGGCAAGCGCACCAAGAAGAAGGACCTCGGTCTGATGGCGATGTCCTACGGCTACGTCTACGTCGCAAAGGTCTGCATGGGCGCAGATCCGAACCAGCTCCTGAAGGCCGTCAACGAGGCGGAAGCGTATAAGGGACCGTCCCTGATCATCGCGTACGCGCCCTGCATCAACCACGGCATCAACATGGGCCACAGCCAGGAAGAAGCCAAGAAGGCAGTCGAAGCCGGTTACTGGCCGCTGTATCGGTACAACCCGGATCTCGCCGAGGAAGGCAAGAACCCGTTCCAGCTCGATTCCAAGGATCCGAAGGCGAGCTACCGCGAGTTCATCATGGGCGAAGCGCGCTATGCGGCTTTGACCAAGCAGTTCCCGGAGGTTGCGGACGAACTGTTCACCCGCGCCGAGAACGAGGCGAACGAGAAGATCGACTACTACAAGAAACTGAACAACCTGTAAGCACAGGCAAACCGAAACCCCCGCCGTGAAAACGGCGGGGGTTTTTGCTTTTCGTTTGATGTTGTCAATCGGACAGCGGCAGATACTCGAAGTACTCCTCCTGATACACGCCGTCGATCGTGCAGAGATCCGGATCGTCGAATGTGATCTGCGCGATCGTGCCGTCCTCCGTGCAAACCTCGACAAGACCCGCGTCGTTGTTGAACCGCGTCCGATAGAGGAGCGTACCGCCTTCGATCACGGCGGGCTTGCCGTCGATCGCGCAGGGCAGGTCGCGCACGGTTTTCAGCCATGCCACATGGTCAAGGGCGATGGAATTCGGTGATTCGCATACGAGCCAATCCGATTCCGGCGTCAGTTCTTCACCGCTGTATCTGCGCCAACCGGATCCGTCGCCCAAAAGCGCGGTCCATTCGTTCATGATCAGCGAAGTTCCATCCCAGATACACTCGCCGATCAGGCGTTTCGTGACGGCGATCCGATCGCTGTCCGGATGCATCACGATCGTGAAATACGTATCTTCTTCGCCCAGAATCACAAGAACCAGATCGCGGTACGGTGTGTCCGGATCGAGATCCAGAAGGATCGCGCGCTGCAAGCCGTTGTATTTGAGATCGATGTTCGGATGGATCGGTTCGGATGTGCGCCTGCCGTCGGTGACCGTTACGGTGAACTGCTCGCGATCGACCGCGAGGCGGATCTCGCACGGCTCGCCGGAGAGGTCCCAGTCGTCGCGGAACAGCACCGTGTCTGAGAATCCGTCATAGACCTTTTCTCCGTTTTCATAGACCTGCGGCATATCTTCATGCGAGGACTCCGGCTCCGCTGCAGGGGTCGATGCATCCGACGGCTCGGGGGATACGCTGATGCCCGGTTCCGGTGTTTTCGCTTCCGGCGGCAGCACCGCATTCGGCGCGGGCACATAGGAATAGATATCCTGCGTGACCGGATCGATCCACAGCAGGTCGTTCGTTTCGAGGTCATACCGCAGAACGCGGTCATCAAACCGCACGGTACGACCGTTCAGCGTATACGGCACGGTTCGATCAGACGGCTCGTTGCAGTCGATCATGCGCACCGTTCCGTCGGTGCGAAACACCAGATACTGTTCAAGACCGAGCGCGTTCGCGTCGCCGTCGCTGCCGTCCGCTGCTTCGAGCCCGGCAAGTTTCCAGACGGTGCACAGCGCAGCTTCACCAAACTGCTCGGCGGCTTTCACGGGCCACGGATCCTCGACGAATACAAACGACAGTTCGATCGCGCCGACGGTCGCGTCGGGCAGCGCTTCATTGTGACCGAGAAGATACGTCCGCTCGCCGGTCGTTTCATCCACCCGCACCATCGATACATAGGACTCGTCGCCGTGCGTCAGCCGGGGATCGAGCAGCAGCAGGATGCACTGCGCCGTGAGGTCTCCCGTGCACCATTCGCTTCGCGGCATCGGGCAGACAAACGGCACGCGCACGAGCCATGCGTCGCCATCTTCGCCGCAGGATACTTCGCCGGGCGAAGCAAGACAGACGAGCTCTGCGCGCGGGTCCTCACGAAGATTTCCGTCGGCGTCCGTATACAGGCAGTGCATCTCGTTTCGCATCACCTCGACCGCCGAGAGGAACGGGTTTTCCGCCCGATCGCCTTTCATCAGCCGCAGTTCGACGGTCCAGTAAACGCAGTCTCCTTTGATCGAAAGCGCGTTGACCTGCACGTCTGCTTCCCGCAGCCATTTCCAGTCCGCCTCGCTGAACGCGGAAAGACCGTGGTGATTGATCCGCATCTGATCGATCAGATGCTCCGGATCAAACTCCGGCAGCAGCTTGATCCGGGCGGTCATCGTGCGGATCTTCGGTTCGATCACGACAGCAGGCGGCGTGCTCGGATCGACCGGCGCGCTCGTTGCTTCTGCCCACGGTCGTTCCGTATGCGTCTGCGTGTCCTGAAGCCCGCGGGAGGCGACGATCGCGCCGATCGTCAGCGTCAGGATCAGCAGCACGGCCGCCGCGGGTACGGAAACCCATTTCGCAATGCGCGCGGCGCGGGATCCGCCTGCTTCGGAAGACGCGTCCCCGGCAGGGGCGCGCTTGAGTGAAGCGTCCAGTTTCTGTTTCAGATGTGAACCGTTGATCAGCTTCTTCTGCAATACAAGATGAAAAAACTGTTTTTCTGTCATATTTGTTTCCTCATACGGTCGTTTTATGATGCGTCAGCTGCCTGCGCACGGCATTTCTGCTGCGATACAGACGGCTTTTGACCGCTTCTTCGCTCAGCTGCAGATCACGCGCGATTTCCGCAACGCTGCGCTCGAAGCCGTAGTACAGAACGAACACACGGTAGTTTTCCGGCGGAAGCGTCTTCGCAACGTCGAACGCCTGTTCCGCCATCATGCGGGTCTCCGCCGCATCTTCAAACGATAGGGGGTCGGCGGCGACGTCTTCGGTGAGCTCACTCGCTTCGTTTGCGCTGCGCTCCGCATAGCTGCGAATGATCTCGTTTTTCAGGATCTTCATCAAAAACGCAAGCGGCGAAAGAATATCCGCATGCCCGCGCGCTTCGATACGCCGGTAGAACAGCGTGTATACGTTCTGCAGCGCGTCCTCGGCGTCGACCGGATCGGAAAGATGCACGATCGCATAGCGCAGCAGCGGACCATACGTCTTTTCGTAAACCCTGTCAAAATATTCCTGTTTCATAACTCCAACCCTTTGTGTGTTCTTCTACCCATATAGATTACCGTATTGCAGAATCGGTGGCGGTTTTCTTTTATTATACCGCGGATTTATGAATGAATTGTCAAATCCCGATAAACAAAAAGACGCCGGGAAAGCCGGATCCCGCCGAGGAAGGCAAGAACCCGTTCCGGCTCGATTCCAAGGATCCGAAGGCGAGCTACCGCGAGTTCATCATGGGCGAAGCGCGCTATGCGGCTTTGACCAAGCAGATCCCGGAGGTTGCGGACGAACGGTTCACCCGCGCCGAGAACGAGACGAACGAGAAGATCGACTGCTACAAGAAACCGAACAACCCGTAAGGTTCATACAGACAAACCCCGCCGCAAATCTGCGGCAGGGTTTTGTTATGTCGGCGTCATTCCTTCGTGCGCTTCACCCAGTCTGACCAGCGTGGATCGGCTTTGATCTCTGCAGCGATCTTTGTGCAGTCGGGAAGCGACCAGAACGGCCAGTCCTCCGGCAGCTGTTCTGCGATCCGCACCTCGTGTCCGCCGTCCAAAGCAGTCGAAACATGCGATACCAGCGGGGCGGTAAAGCGGTGCTCGGGCTTGGCCAGCACGCGCTCAAGCGCCTTTGCGTGGAAAAGCGCACGATCAAGCGATTCGAATGCCTCGTCGCGATATCCGCGTTCCCACTGCACGCGCGAAAGGTACAGATACAGTTTGATCAGCACGTCGTGATACACGCCGAAATTGCCGTCGTCGCAGAGCAGGAAGAACAGCGCAATTGCACCGTTGATTTTTTCAATCGGCAGATCGGTTTCGAAATGACGCCTCTCTGCCATCAGTCCCTGAACCAGCTGTTCGGAAAACAGACGGGCGGTTTCCAATAAGAACGCACCGGTGTATGCCGCATGCTCTTTGCCGTCCGTTGCCGATACAAGCAAGACTTCCCGACTGTCGCGAAGTCCCGGCATGCGCTGCGCACACGAGATTGCTTTTTCCGTCTCTCCGATATTCCGGTAGAGCAGCACAAGGATGGAGATTGCCTTATAGAAGACGGTGCTGTTCTGCGCCGTGCCGGTAAGGGATTCGCAGATCTTGATCGATTCCGACCAATACGGATTGCTGCGGTGCATTTCGTACCGGTGTTTGAGGTATCCTTCATCATCGTATTCCATCCATTCCCGGTATCTGCGCCATCCCGCTTCCGACAGCGTATCGGCAAGCGCAAGCAGCAGCCGTTCATTGCCGGGGAATTCCGTCAGCCCCTCGCGCAAGATGGTAAGGCATTCATCTACCCATTCGTCGTCCGCGCGCCCCTTGATGCCGTAACTGTCGATACGGGCAAGGATCGCGTCGACCTTCTGCTCGCGGCTGCATGAATAGCCAAACAGTTCGTCGATCGTTACGCCGAAGCAGTTGGCAATGGACGGAATCAATTCCATATCGGGACAGCAAATCCCTTTTTCCCAGCGCGAGACCGCCTGCGCGGTCACGCCGAGTCTGCCTGCAAGCGCGTCCTGCGTTCTTCCGTCGCGCAGACGGAGCTCCTTGATCCGTTCTCCTAATCTGATCATTTGCTTTCTCCTGACTTGTGATTCACCGGTGTGTCTTTAGGATAGCGCAGAAGAAAACAGAAATCAATGATCAATCTGTTGTTTTGATTTCAACAACATGTTGATCTGACCGTGACGCCGAAGGAGCAGCTGCCGCAAACGAACTTCAGCGCCGTCACCACGCGTCATACAGCGTGAACGTGTCCCTTGCGGCATCTTTATAGTAGTTATAATCGTCAAGAAACGGCGAATACGTCGTGACGGCGATGTTGCGCGTGCCGGGATTGAACATCAGGATCCGCGCGTAGCCGAGTCCGTATTTTTTGTCGTCCTGAAAGTTATACATCATCGCGTTGACTGTATGACCGTCGGGATACGACTTCGACCAGCGCGCCGACCCGTCGTTGTGCCCGCACAGTACGAGCCGGATCGTCGGCGATACGGAAAGCACCGCCTGCTCCACGCGCTTGCCGTTCGTGGACAGCGTGCCGTCGTCGTTCAGAAAACTGTGCACCAGCACGACGGCGGGATAGTCGGGGTATGCGGCGATCGTCGCGTTCAGCCAGTCGGCATACTCGGTATTGTTCTGCCATCCGATGCCGCACAGCAGGATCTGCTGTTCCGGCAGCGGCAGCACCCAGCAGCGGCAGTCGTCGTAAAACAGCATCGTATCGGGCGCGGTGCAGAAGTCCGCGCGGCGGTACTGCGTGTAATCGACGGAATCCGCGCCTACGTCGTGATTGCCTGCGACGCAGTAGAACGGCAGCACCTCGCGGATGCGAGAGATCGCGGCGTCGGCGTTGGTCCAGTGCCGCTCATAATTGCGGTTGTCGACGATATCGCCGGTGCATACGACAGCGGTCGTGCGGTATTCCGGATATGTTCGGATCACCCAGTCCGCCATCGACTGAAAGATCTCCGGACGCTTATAGGCATAGTACTGCGTATCCGAAAACCAGATCAGCGAAAACGGCTCCTCGCTTTTCGGCGGGGTGAACGGCGTTGCGCTCTCCTGCGCAAACATGCTGTCCGGCGGCACGGTGTCCGCGGGCGACGCGCCTGTCGTGTACAGCGGCACGAACACGTCCACAAATTCGTATTCGGTCGGCGCAGGCGTGGGAACGGGCGAGGGAGAGGGCGACGGTGACGGGATGACGACCGTTTCAACGGTTTCCGTCAAAGCCGTCTCCTGCGCAAGCACCTCCTGCGGGTATTTCGTCGGTTCGCGCCTCCAATAGAACAGGACGATGCAGATCAAAGAAAGAAGCAGCAGCCACAATGCCTGAAAGACGCGGGATTGATTCATTCGATCGCCTCCGTTGCGCATACGTCGCCGGCGGGAATGCGGGCGGTCCGTATGGTTTTTGCGGCAGTTTAGCACGCGAATCCGGTCGAATGTTGTTTTCGACAAACAAAGCGGCGGGCGGGGCGGATTCGCCGCGCCTCGCAAACGCGCAAGAAACGCAAAAAAAATGGTGCTTCCCATATCTGTCGTTTTGTGGCATAATATAGGCATATGAAAAATCGGGAGGATATCCGTATGCAGGGGAGCATCGTTCGCCGCACGGAACAATTCATCGAAAACCGAAAGCGGATCGAAAAGATTTTCCGCATGTCCACACCGCAGGTGCATTGCCTGTGCGCGCTGCTGCTGGGGCTTGACGACCGCGACGCCGATCTGCAGTCGATCCACCGCGGCAAAAGGATTCTGCGCAGAAACACGGGCATGTTTTCCGCATTCCGCGGTCTCGGCATGGCGCCTGCCGCGATCAAGATCGGCGAATACGAGGACGGCGAACGCCGTTTGAACTTTGCGAAGGATAATCTGCGCAGGCTCAAAGCGGCGGGCTTTGCCGCGACCGATTATCTTTGCCCGGCTGCGTTTCTGATGGCAAAACAACACGAACGCTCGGACGTTGTGGCGCAGCGCGCGTATGAACAATATCTCGAAATGCGTCATGCACACCGGATCCTGACCGGCGGAGAAGACGTGATGTTCGCCGTGCTGTTTGCGATGTACGATGCGGATAAGCATCTGATCGCCGAGCGTACCGACGCGGCGATGGACTGCCTGTCAGGTCGGTTCGGCCGCACGAACGCCGCGCAGTCGGCAAGCTTTGCGATCGCGTTTTCGGATCAGCCGGTGGACGTGCTGGCGCAGAAGACCGAGCGCCTGTACGACGCGGTGCGCGCGGCGGGCGAAAAGAACCGCGAAATGCTCGATCTGCCGCTGCTCGCATACCTTGCGTCGCTCGACGTGCCGGAACAGGAAACCGCCGAACGGATCGCACAACTTTCGGGGTATCTGCGCGAAAAGAAGGGATTCTCTGCGATGCGCATCGGGCGCAGCCAGCGTCTGTTCTATGCGACGGCGCTCGCCGCGATCGACGCGCTGCATGCCGCGCCGCTCGAGGCGGAGGATGCGGCAAAGAAGCGCGATCTGCTGCAGACGATGCTGCTCACCTGTATTTTGCTGTTCATCGTCGCCTCGATGGCGGCGGCAAATGTATAACAGAAAGGAATCGATTATGGAAAACAAGCTCAGAGAGTATGCCGAATTGCTCGTCGAGGTCGGCGTCAACATCCAAAAGGGACAGACGCTGCTGCTGTTCGCGCCGGTCGATCATGCACCGTTTGCGCGTATGTGCGCGGACGTCGCGTACGAAAACGGCTGCCGCGAAGTCGTGATGATGTGGAACGACGATCACATGACTCGTGCAAAATACCTCCATGCGGACGATGCGGTGTTCGACGAGTTCCCGCAGTACCGCGCCGATATGATGACGATGTACGCCAAAGAAGGCGCGGCGTTCCTGCATCTGATTTCGGACGATCCCGAAAACCTTCTGGGCGTCGACAGCGACCGCATCCTGCGCTCGCATAAGGCGTCCGGACAGAAGCTTCTGGAGTATCGCCGCTATCAGGATCAGAACGTGTTTCCGTGGGGCATCGGCGCGCTTTCGAGTCCCAAGTGGGCAAAGAAGGTGTTCCCGGCGCTTTCCGAAGCCGAAGCGGTGGACGCGCTGTGGGACAAGATCTTCATGGCGTGCCGCGTGAAGGGCGACGGAACGGCGGTTGAGGCATGGAGACAGCATGCGGAGAATCTCAGAAAGCATGTGGAGATCCTGAACGGTTATCGGTTCGAAAAGCTGCACTATGAAAATGCGCTCGGCACGGATCTGTGGGTCGAGCTTGCGGACGAACACATTTGGGAAGCGGGCGGAGATTGCACGGCGTCGGGACAGGACTATATGCCGAACATCCCGACCGAGGAGTGCTTTACCGCGAACAAAAAGACCGGAATCAACGGCGTGGTCTGCGCTTCGATGCCGCTGTGCCGCGACGGAAACGTCATTGAGAACATCCGCTTCACGATGGAAAACGGAAAGATCGTCAAGGCGGAAGCAACCAAGGGCGAGGAGATCCTGAAGGCCGCGATCAGCGTCGACGAAGGCGCGTCGTACTTCGGCGAGGTCGCACTCGTGCCGTACGATTCCCCGATCTCCAATTCCAAAACGCTCTACTATGAAACGCTGTTCGACGAGAACGCCGCGTGCCACTTCGCATTCGGAAAGGCGTATGCGTCGAATGTGAAAGGCGGCACGGAGATGAGCAAGGACGAACTGAAAGCGGCGGGACTCAACGATTCGATCACGCACGTCGACTTCATGGTCGGTACCGCGGACCTGAAGGTCACCGGCTACACGCACGACGGTCGCGAGATCCCCGTCTTCATCGACGGCAACTTCGCATTCTGATCTTCCAAAAAACAAGCAAGAGCCGCGATTGCGGCTCTTTTTGTGTTTTGTCTTGCGGGGAACCCGCCGCGTCAGGCGCACATGCCGTGGCAGGACATGTAGTCATACAGACGTTTGCCGTGCTCCTGTTCTTCCTTCTGGATGTGGTTCAGCGCGTCGCGCGCGCCGGCGTCGGTGAATTCGAAGATGCAGGTATCGTACAGAGAGGAAACGTGCTTTTCCGTATCGAGCGCGTCGTGGCAAAGGAATTCGTCGTTGCGGCTCGCCTTTTTTTCGCAGCCGCCGCAGCATGCGGACGCTTCGCCGCTCTGCTGACCGCCGCCCATCATCGGCACGGTGCCCTGCATCAGCGACTCGATCGTGGAAAGATGCTGCAGCTCCGCGGTGCGGATCGTCTCGAACAGGGCTTTCAGCTCCGGATCCTCGGCGCGCTCCGCATACGTGCCGTATTTTTCGATGCAGAGCTCTTCCGATGCCTTCAGGTCCTTCAAAAGGGTCGTTTCTTTTTGTGTCAGTTTCATGTTCATCACCTCGACGATAGCATAAACAAAAATCCCGCAGTCCATACGCGGACGGCGGGATTCGACGAAGTTTTTATGTCACGGTGTTTTCAGGCGCCCGTCGCGTTTTCTTCCGTTAAGGGCTGCAGCGGGACCGCCGCGCCGCTGCCGGATGTGACTGCGCCGGAACGGTAGACCGGGATGCCGTTTTCTGATTCGAGCGTTCCGGTTTCGGTCGGTTCGTATTCGCCGTACGGCGTAACGCCGACGCGCAGGCGACCCTGTTCGACGAAAAGATGAAAGTCTCTGCTGCCGCGGTCGCAAAGCGTGTAACCCTGCCTGTTCGCATAATCATACACGACGATATGCTTGTCGATCAGCCCCGAGCCGTCGTATACGACGGCGCAGACGTCCTCGATCCCGTCGCCGGTGACGTCCGAAAAACAGACGGTTATGACCGGCATCCCCGAGAACAGAAGCTGTTCTTTGCCGTTTTCCGCAGCGGACACGCCGGAAGACGACCAGCAAAACGTCACGTTCGGAAATGCGTCGATCCGAATTTCCTCGGTGTCGTTCCAAGGGAGTGTTTCCAGCCGGTTGTCATAGTCCAGCCATTCCAGAACGTCCGAATCGGGGGCGAGGGCCGGTTCGGGCGCCTGTTCCGGTTTCGTTTCCGGCGACGCAAACAGGCATACCGCGATAAGGATCGCCGCCGCGATCGCGATCGGGACGATCCAAAGCACAGGATTCTTTCGATTCAAAACCGCACGGATGCGGGATGTATTTGTGTGATCTGATTCCATAAGGGGACCTCCTTTGATCCGATGGACGATTATAGCATGCGCCGGAGCCGCCGTTCCCGTTAAGCGAAGAAATGTTGCGTTTATTTTGCATTTGTGACGAATCTGTGATATTTCGCGGGTTTGCATTGACCGAACGCATATAATTTTGTATAATCATACCGAGCGAAGGAAAGGAGATTCGTATGAACCTGTTGTTCTTTCTGACGCCGAAGTGTGACGTGTGCGTGCTTGACAGCAGCTATACGCTGCGGCAGGCGGTCGAAAAGCTCAATGCAACGGGACGCAGCGCGGTGCCGGTCATCGACGCGGAGGGTCATTATTGCGGAACGGCTTCCGAGGGCGACCTTCTGCGGGCGGTTCTCAAGGAGGATACGCAGAAGGATTGGGAGCATGTGCGGCTTACGGACATCATTCGCAAAGACTTCAATCCGCCGGTTTCCGCTTTTGCCTCGATCGAGGATCTTCTGCAGCGCGCGAGCGAACAGAATTTCGTGCCCGTTGTGGACGACCGCGGTATGTTCATCGGCATCGTCACGCGCAAGGCGATTTTACAGCATTTTATGAAAGAATGGAAAAAACAAACCTGAACCGAAAGGAAACACCGTCCGGGATCCCGGACGGTGTTTTATATGAAAACCCTCCCCGTGCAC
>ONMC01000106.1 GCA_900318745.1 uncultured Eubacteriales bacterium | reverse complement strand
GAAGAAGAAATCAGAACCAAGGCATAACACCCAAAACACGGCAGCGGTCCCCGATGAAGGGACCGCTGTTTTTTTCGGGGCGCCGGGGACGTCGCCCGCTGCGGGTTCACAAAAAAAGCGAAGGATCTCCGAATGTCGGGGATCCTTCGCGGTGGGTCATTCTTCTTCCTGCAGCGTGCGGAAGCGCGTGTACTCGCCCTGGAACACGAGCCGGCAGGTCTCGATCGGACCGTGACGGTTCTTTGCGACGATCGCCTCGCTCTCGTTGCCCGCGTTCTCGTCGTAAACCGAGGCGCGGTAGAGGAGGATGACCATATCTGCGTCCTGCTCGATCGAGCCGGATTCGCGCAGGTCCGAGATCATCGGGCGGTGGTCCTGACGCTGTTCGGGACCGCGGTTCAGCTGCGAGAGCAGGATGATCGGCAGGTTCAGTTCACGCGCCAGAAGCTTCATGGCACGCGTCATGTCGGAGATCTCCTGCTGACGGTTGTCGTTCTTGCGGCTGCCCGTGCCGGTGCCCTGCATCAGCTGCATATAGTCGATGATGATGAGATCAAGCCCCTGCTGCGCCTTCAGACGGCGGCACTTTGAACGGATGCTCGCAACCGTCGCGCCGGCGGAGTCGTCGATGAACAGCTTGGCGTTCGCCAGCGGTTCGGAAACATCCATCAGCCGCATCATCTCGGCGTCGTTCAGCGAGCCGTCCTTGATCTTCTGCGAGTCGACCGACGCTTCGGTGCACATGATGCGCATCATCAGCTGTTCCTTGCTCATTTCGAGCGAGAACACGGCGACCGAGCGGTTGTCGTGCAGCGCCGCATACTGCGCGATGTTCATCGCAAACGCCGATTTGCCCATCGCGGGACGCGCGGCGAGAATGATCAGGTCGCTTTTTTGCAGACCGTTCGTCAGTCGGTCGAGCTTCGAAAAGCCCGTGGCGATGCCGGTCAGCTTGCCTTTGCGGCTGGCGTCGTTAAGCGACTGCTCGACGTCGCGCTGGTCGTTCATGCCGTCGCGGATCATGTCGTTGCCGACGCGGATCAGCGCGCGCTGAATGCTGTGTTCCTCAACGATGCGCTCATAGTGCTGCACGTTCGCCGCGGTCGGCACAAAGCTCATGAGCTCGGTCAGATACACGGGACCGCCGGCGCTCTCGAGCTTTCCGCTGCGTTCGAGCGCGTTCGTCAGCGTCACGACGTCGACCTGATCGCCGTCCTGACGGATCTTGCGCATGGATTCAAAGATCTGCGCGTGCGACTGCTGATAAAAATCCTCCGGCTTGAGCTGTTCGAGCATCGCGTCGAGCGCGCTCGCGTCCAGAAGCATGGAGCCGAGCACGGACCGTTCCGCTTCGATGCTGTGCGGCAGGGATTGGATCGATTGCTGTTCCATTTATTCTTCTACGATGACCTTAACGGTTGCCGATACGCCCTCGAACAGCGAGAGCTTTGCGGTGTATTCGCCGAGCGTACGGATCGGTTCGATCGCGATCTTCTTGCGGTCGATCTCCACGCCCTTCTGTTCCGCAAGCGCCGCCGCGATCTCCTTGCCGGAAACCGTGCCGAACATCTTGCCGTTCTCGCCGACGCGCGCTTTGACGCGCACGGTCTGCCCGTCGATGGCCTTCGCCTGCTCGCGCGCCTTGACGCCCGCCGTGAACTTGCGGTGCTGCGCAGCGCTCTTCTGAATGCTCGCGGCGTTGATCGCCTGCGCGTCCGCCGGGTCCGCTAACTTGCGCGGCAGCAGAAAGTTGCGCGCGTATCCGTCGCTGACATTCACGACTTCGCCCTTCTTGCCGGTGCCCTTGACATCCTGTAAAAGCAATACCTTCATCTTCCGTATCCGTCCTTTCCTGAACTAATGCGCGGGCGTTTCCCGCTCGTATTCATCGATCGCCGCTTCCAGCTTTGCGACCGCTTCTTCCGTTGTCACGCCGTGCAGCTGCGCGCCTGCCATCGTCAGGTGTCCGCCGCCGCCGAGCTTTTCGAGGATCATCTGCACGTTGATCTGTCCGTAGCTTCTGCCGGAGATCGCCACCATATCGTCGATCTTCGCGAGCACGAACGCCGCATAGATGCTGCGGATGCCCAGAAGCTCATCCGCCGCCTGCGCCGCAAGCAGCTGCCCGTCCGGCGTGTTGTCGTCGCAGACCGAGATCGCGATGCCGCTCTTGCGGATCGTTGCGCGCTCGACGACGTTTGCGCAGCGCACATAGCTTGCAAAATCGTTCTGGAACATCAGCTTGACCGAGGAGAGATCGGCGCCGTTGCGGCGCAGATATCCCGCGGCGTCGAACGTGCGCGAGCCGACGTTGAACGCAAACTGCTTCGTATCCACCGTGATACCGGCGAGCAGCGCGCTGCAGGTGAACGCCGAGGGCTTCACGTTGTCGCTGAAATACTGCAGCACTTCGGTGACCATTTCGCTCGCGCTCGATGCGCGCGTTTCGAGATAGTGCAGGGTCGCGTTGTCGATGTAATCGGCGTTGCGCCGGTGATGGTCGATCAGCACGATATGCTCGGTTCGCTTCAGCAGTTCGGGCGCGACCGTGTTGGACGCGCGCTGCGTGTCGACGACGACGAGCACGGAGTCCGGCTTCATCATTTCCGCCGCCTGCGCGGGCTGAATGATCAGCGAGCCGGCGCCGGAGCGTTCGAGCGTGCGGACCGCGTCCTCGATCGTGGTGTTGACCGCGTCGAGCACGAGATAGGCGTGCGCGCCGACGTGGTTCGCGCAGGTCATGACGCCGAGCGCCGCGCCGAGACAGTCCATATCGGAGTTTTTGTGTCCCATGATGAACACGTCGCCGCTGTTTTCCAGAAGCTGGAACAGCGCCTTCGAGAACAGACGCGCCTTCACGCGCGACTGACGCGGGTCATGCTGCCGCTTGCCGCCGTAGAACCGGTAGTCCGAGCCGTCCTTGACGACGACCTGATCGCCGCCGCGTCCGAGCGCAAGCTCGATCGCGCGGTGCGCGTCCTGTTCGGACTGCACGAGCCGCGGCGCGATGCCGAACCCGATCGAAAGGGAGACGGAGGAGGACGATCCGGTGTCGATCCGGTGCGCCTGATCGAGCAGCGTGAAGCGTTCCTGTTCCAGCTGCTGCAGCTGTTTCGCCTCGAGGATCAGCAGGAAGCGCCCGTTGTCGTAGCGACGGTAGAGACCGCCGAGACGCTTCGCCAGATCGCCGATCAGCCGCTCGACCTCCGCGAGCACCGCGGTGCTGTGCACCTGCGTGTCGCTCAGAAGCTCTTCATAATTGTCGACAAAGATCATCGCCACGTACGGACGCTGTTCGGTATACAGACGCTGATAGTGCGCCGCTTCGGTTCGGTCGAGCCAGTACTGGAATACGAGCTGCCGTTCATGCGCGCGCTGGAGAAGGATGTGCATCACCTGATAGTTCGCACCGTTGTATTCCACCTGCAGCACACGGATCGGGTGTTCGCCGTCGAAGTCCGGCGCGATCTCGTGCACGTTCTTTTCGCTCGTCAGACCGGCGAACGCGTTGTTGCGCCATGTGATGCGGCCGGACAGGTCGATGATCGCGCAGGGGATCGAAACGTTCTGCACCAGCGACGCGACGGCGCTTTCGTTCTCGCGGAACACGAGGTCCATGCGCGCCTGCTGCCTTTTTGCGATCCGGCTCAGAAGCAGCGCGATCACGCCCATCAGAATGAGCCCGACGCCCAGCACGGCAAGCGCGATCACGTACTGCCTGCCGAACAGTGCGATCGCACCCGCACCGACGGCGAGCACCGCACCGTAAACGATCAGAACACCGCTGTATTGCTTCATGATAGAGTTCCGTCCTTCCTGTTGTTCATTCGTCTGCCGATCGAAGCAAACATGCCGACCAGCGAAAGCACCGTCAGACCGAAGCCCGGCATCACAGCCGACGCGACGCAGACGATGATGAAGATCCAGGTCTTTTTGACGTGGATGCTGAGCGCGCGCAGCGCCGAAAGCCCCGCAAGCGCACACGGGAACCGCCAGACGAGCAGCGCGATGTTTGCAAGCGTGTCCATGCCGTTGACGTTCATCATCGCCAGCACATAGGTCACAAGCGCGAAGCCCGCGGACGCATAGACGAACACGCGTTCGCAGCGCCACTGTGAAAACGGCGGAAGCGCGGCAAGGTCCGCGGCGCCGTCGCGATTCATGAGATGCGAGAACAGTACGTTCGAAAGTCCCGCGCACATAGCGGGGATCACGAGCACCGGCAGTCCGATCGCCTCCGGCGCCAGCTTTGCCGCGTCGATCAGTTCGGCGACCGCCGCGCCGTACACGTTCCCAAAAGTAGCCGCGTCGGGCTGCACGGCGCGAAACACGCGCTCATACGCCGTGATGATCGTTTTGAACGGCAGATACGCGTTGCCGCTTTCGATGAGATCCTTTAAGCAGATATAACCGAACAGCGCGAACAGCACGAGCACCGAACCGTACAGCACCGTGCGGAAGTTGTTGAGCCGCAGGCGAAAAAGCACGTAAAGTCCCGCGCCGGGCAGCATCACAAGCAGCATCGTGCAGAGCGCCGCGATCCAGTCGTGCGACAGCAGATATCCCGCGCCGAACGACAGAAGCGCGAACCCCGCAAGCACATATGCGCCCGCCGCGTACGCCGCGCGCGACAGGAGCGCCGGCACGATCAGCAGCAGCGCAACGGTCAGAAACTGCTTCAGAAAGCATGCCAGAAGATACAGCGCAGGCTCGCCCTCGTTGGGCACGTCGAGCCATGCGCCGCTCGGAACGAACGTCAGCAGCAGCGTGCCGGCACATGCGGCAAGCACCCACAGCCAACGCAGGGAATTCGATTGCGGTCGCTTATACGTTTCCATGCTCCCATTTTACGCGTTTTGGCACAAGCCGTCAAGAAGAATATAAGAAAGGAATGCAGGCAAAGGATCCCGGATGCCTTTCGGGGCGCCGGGGACGTCGACCCCTAAGGTATCGCTGCAACGCGAGGCTCCCGTTTATGAAACAACCCCTCGGACGCCGTGCGGCGAAGGAGGGGTTGAAAATCGGACGGTGATTACGCTTCGGTCGATCCGGCTTCCGCCGCGGCCGAGCCGGTTTCCGCGTCGGCGATGCGGTTGAACCATTTTTTCGACGCGCTTGTGCTGCGGCGCAGCAGGTCGTACAGCACGGGGATGATGAACGCGGTGGTCAGCGTCGCATAGGTGAGACCGCCGATGCACACGATCGCGACCGGCTGCACGATCTCCGCGCCGGTGCCGAATCCGATCGCCAGAGGCAGCAGACCGAGGAGTTGGCGCAGTCGACGAGCACGATGCCGTTGTTGACCGCGATGCCGACGAGCATGATAAAGCCGATCATCGCCACGATGCTGACCTCGCTGCCGGTCACCAGCAGTCCGAGGAAGCCGCCCGCAAACGCCAGCGGCACGGTTCCGATCACGATGAACGGAGACAGCAGGGACTGGAACTGCGCGACCATGATGAGATAAATGATGAGAATGCCGAGCAGCAGCATCCACAGAAGATCCTTCAGCGCGCTGTTGATCGTTTCGTTCTGTCCGTCATAGACGATCGTGCAGCCCGCGGGCAGATCGATCGCATTGACCGCTTTCTGGACGTCGCGGCTGACGAGCGTGACATTATAGCCCTCCTTGAGCTTCGCGCTGACCGATACGCAGCGGCGCTGATCGAGACGGTTGATCGAGGACAGCGTCGTCGTTTCGCTGACCGTCGCAATGTCTTTGAGCTTGACGGTTTCGACCGACTGATCGAGCCGCGTGACCGTGAACGTCAGGTCTTCGAGCGCTTCCTTCGAATGCGGCACGCCGCTGTCGGAAATGATCGTGACGTCGAGCGACGTCGCATTCGACGCGACCGAGGTGGATGCGGCGCTGTTTTTCAGAACGGACGCGAGATTCATGTATGTTTCCGCAACAGTCAGCCCGTGATCCGCCGCCTTTGCCTTATCCACGGACACGTGCAGCGTCGGCGTTGCGTCGTCCGCGCCGCCGTTGACCTCGCCGATGCCGTCGACCGTAAGAAGCACATCCGAAATGCGGTTTGCCGTTTCGGCAAGCGTATTAAGATCGTTCGAATAGATCGTGATGCCCACGTCGTCGCCCGAAAGCGAACCGGACATGCTCATCGTGCTCATGCCCGCGATCGTGTACGGATACCGGTCCGAAAGATCGGAAAGCGCCGCGTCGATCTCGTCGTGAATGTCAAGCGAGGACTTGCTGCTGTGCTCGTCGATCAGCGCGTACACGGTCAGCTCGCTGACCGAGTCGCTGCCGCCGCCGAGACCGAGGATCGAGGCGACGCCGCCGCCGAGCATGCCGCCCGCGTCGGACAGTCCCTCGACGGTGTACATGCGCTCCATAAAGGTGTCCGCGATCGCGACCGCGTCGTCAAACGACGTATCCTCCGGCAGCGGCACCGTGACGGAGATCTGCTTGCCGCCGCTTTCGGGGAAATAGGCAAACCCGCGGCGCAGCACGAGCCATGCCGAGCCGACGAGGATCACAAGCGCGAGCACGAGCGCGATCGCGCGGTGATTCAGCACAAAGCGCAGGACCTTTTCGAACGCCGCCATCAGCTTTTCGCGGCGCACGCTCTGCTTTTTGACGGGACGGCGCATCACGCCGGTGACCATCGCCGGAATGACCGTCATCGCCACGATCAGACTCGCGAGCAGCGAGTAGGTAACGGTGAGTACCATGTCCATAAAGATCTGCCGCGTCAGTCCCTGCACGAACAGGATCGGCACAAAGACGCAGATCGTGGTGAGCGTCGACGCCGTGATCGCGCCGGCGACCTCTTTGACGCCCTGCACGGCCGCCTCCCGGACCGGCACGCCTTCGCTTCGCAGGCGGTAAATGTTTTCGATGACGACGATCGAGTTGTCGACCAGCATGCCGATGCCGATCGCCAGACCGGACATCGAAATGATGTTCATCGTCACACCGGAGAAATACATCAGAACGAGCGCGAACAGCACCGAGACCGGGATCGAGATGCCGACGATCAGCGTCGGGCGAAGATCGCGCAGGAAGAGAAAGAGGATCAGGATCGCGAGCGCCGCGCCGATCAGCAGGTTTTCGATGACCGACGAGATCGCCATGTGGATGTAATCGCCCTGACTCATCAGCGAAGTAAAGCGCAGCCCTTCGTATTCGGCTTCGAGCTCGCGGAAGCGCGCTTCGACGTTGTCGGATACGGTCGCCGTCGCGTAGGCGGACTGCTTCGAGAACGACAGCAGCACGCCGTTTTCGCCGTTGATCTTGGCGTAGGTCGAGCCGGAATTGTCCGTGATGCGCACGTTCGCCACATCGCCGAGCACGATCGCGTCGAGCGAATCGACGCCCGCGGAAAACAGCGGAACGGATTCGAGCACGTCCACGTCCTCGATCGTATCGCCGACCGAGACGAGCCACTGCATGTCGCCCGCGTCGAGATAGCCCGCCGGCATCGCGAAGTTCTGCGCCTGTAAAAGCCGCGCGACCATATCCTTTGTCAGAATGCTGTGCAGATTTGCGGCGTCCTTGGCTGCCTGAAGCTGCTCTTCGGCGGTTTTTTCCGCCTGTTCCAACTGCTGCTTGCCCGCTTCGAGCTCCTTTTCACCCGCTTCGAGCGCCAGCTTGCCTTCGTTCAGCTTGTTCTGCGCGCTGTTCAGCTGCGCGTAGACCTGCTGCTTCTGCCGTTCGAGTTCGTCGTAACCGCTCTCAAGATCCGCCTTGCCGCTTTCCGCCTCGGCGATCAGTTCGTCGAGCGTCGAAAGCCCCTGCTCCATTTCGGGGATTGCGGCGGTCAGCTGATCGATGGTCTCGTCCAGTCCGTCGCGCGTCAGCCCGTATTCGGAAAGCTGCTCGTCCACGCTTTGCAGATTATCCGTGATCGCCGTGTATTCGTCGCTTGTGCGGATGGCTTCGGTATAGACGGCTTTCTGCTCGTCGGTCAGGGTCGGATCGTTTTCGATCGCCGCAATCGATTGATCGAGCATCGATTTGCCGGCTTCGAGCGTGCGGATCGTGTATTTCAGCGTGGTCAGCTGCGTACGCATCGAGTTTGCCGCTTCAAGCTGCGCGGAAAGCGCATCGCGCTTTTCATACAGTTCGTTGAGCATTGCGGTCAGCTGTTCGCTCGCGGTGTCGAGCTGCGCCTGCGCTTCGCCGAACTGCTGGTTCGCCTGCCCGCGCCCGGCATTGAGCGCTTGCTGTCCTTCGTCAAGCTTTTCGCGGTTTTCGTCGAGCTGCGCTTCGCCTTCTTTGACCTTTTCGCGCGCTTCGTCGAGCTCGGCGGCCGCCTTGTCGAACTCTTCGTCGATCGCGGCGTAGACCTTTTCGTTCAGCGCATCGATCTTGTCGTCGTCGAGCACGATCTCCACCTGCCGCACGATCAGTCCGCTTGTGGTGACCGACGCCACGCCGGTCACGCCCTCCAGCTTCGGTTCGAGCGTGTCGCGCACGAACGCCGAGAGTTCGAGCTGATCCATGCCCTTGCGGTTGACGGCGGCGACGGTGACCGGGATCAGGTCGGAGCTCAGCTCCAGAAGCACCGGCGCGGAGATCGTTTCGTCCCACGACGCGGTGAGCATGCCGATCGCCTTCTGCACGTCGATCGACGCCATGTCGACGTCGGTGCCGTTTTCAAACGTCAGGTACACGGTCGAGTAGTTTTCCGAGCTCGTCGACTGCACGGTCTTGATGTGATCGACGGCGGACATCGCCTGTTCGAGCGGCTTCGTTACGGTCGCCTCGACCTCCTCGGGCGACGCGCCCGGATACGTCGTGAACAGCACCAGATAGGGGAAGCTCATTTCCGGCAGCAGGTCCGGCGTCATCTTCCCGACGGAAACGTACCCGAGCACCATGATCAGAATCACGGCGACAAGCACGGTAAACGGTTTCTTTACACTGTATTTTGCAAACATTTCGGTCTCCGGAATAGATGATACATCAGTATACCACAGAACCGCGTTCCGCAATGTGGAAAAGATGTGAAAACTTTTGGGCGGAAGCACGTTTTTTTGTCAGAATTTACATCCGACATGCGGAAAGTGTGTTATACTGTGATTGTTATGAAAACAGACAGACCGACCGTAAAACCGAACCGCGGCATACCGGCGCTCGTGATCTCGATCGCGGGCGTGCTGGCGCTTTGCGGAGCATTCGCATATTGGCTCATCGATTCGCGCCCGAGCGCGCCCGGCGTCGTTGCCGCGGCGGTCTCGCTCGCGCTGTTCATCCTCGGCTGCTGGCGGTTCGTGCCGGGCTGGATGACCTTCTGGTCCGCGCCCGAAAAGACCGTGGGAACGGGCAGAGAGCCGAAGCATATGGCATGGAAGATCGCGGCGATCTCGGTCGCGGTCGAGATCGTGCTGTTCCTCGGCGTCGAGGCGGTGCTTGCGATCGATCACAGCATGTTCTCGCTCGACGGCGGACTTTGGGTGTTCCGGCACCTCGACAGTCAGCATTACCTCGACATCACGCGCGAATGGTATGTGTTCGGCGACGAATGGGGCAGGACCGTGCAGCTCGTCTTTCTGCCGGGGTATCCGCTTGCCGTCTATCCGCTGTACCGGATCCTGAACAACGACCTTTACGCCGGCATGCTCGTTTCGTTCGCGGCGTATCCCGCGGCATGCTGCATGCTGTATCGGCTGCTGCGGCTCGATCTCGATCACAAAACCGCATTTCGCGCCGTGTCGTTTTTGTGGCTGCTGCCGGGCGGATTCTTTTTCATCGCGCCGATGAGCGAATCGCTCTATCTGCTGCTGTGCCTTTCGTGCCTGTACGCCGCGAGAAAGGAGCGTTTTCTGCTCGCGGGGCTGTGCGGCGCGTACGCCGCGTTTACGCGCTCGATGGGACTGCTGCTGGTCGTGCCGCTGCTGATGGAAGCCGTGCATGCGTGGCGCAAACGCAACCCGAAGGTGCGCGCGCTGTCGCTCGTATCCGCGCTGCTCGTGCCGGTCGGCTTTCTTTGCTATCTGCAGATCAATTACGCCGTGTCGGGCAATGCGTTCCAGTTTCTCATCTATCAGCGCGATCACTGGGGACAGCGGCTCGGCTGGTTCTTCTCGACCGCTTCGTATCAGACCGAGCATCTGATCGAGACGGTCGGCGTCGACCGCGAACTGCTGTTCGGTCTGTGGGCGCCGAACCTTCTGTGGCACTTCGGCACGCTCGCGCTGTTTGCGCTCGGTTCCAAGCGCCTGCGCCCGACCTATGCCGCCTGGTTCATCGCATATTTTGCGATCGCGATCGGCACGACGTGGCTGCTGTCCGGTCCCAGATACCTGCTTGCCATGCCGGTCGTCGCGCTGCTGCTCGGACTGCTGACCGACCGCCGGTGGAAGTACGGACTGTCGGTCGCCGTGCTCATCCCGCTGTCCGTGTTCTATCTCATCGCCTTCGCCCTGCGCTGGCAGGTGTGGTGAAACGTGTTATGTTCACGAAGCGGTACTGCGTTTACATTCTGACAAACAAGAGCAATCGTGTCATGTACATCGGTGTCACGAATGACTTGGCGCGCAGATTGTTTGAGCATAAGAACGATTGCGCAGACGGGTTTACGAAACGGTATCATGTGCATAAGCTTGTCTACTATGAGACAACGTCGGATGTGATGTCGGCGCTTGAAAGAGAAAAGGAACTGAAGGGGTGGAGACGGGAGAAAAAGAATGCGCTCGTTGAAACGATGAACCCGGAATGGAAAGATTTGAGCGAAGGTTGGTTCTGAGATTCTTCGTCGCTTCCACTTCGTTACAGAGGAAGATCGCGCGACGACGCAAGCGCCGTCTACCGCGTACCATCGTTCCTCAGAATGACATACAGGGCGA
>ONMC01000162.1 GCA_900318745.1 uncultured Eubacteriales bacterium | reverse complement strand
AACTGATGGTCGGGCTGTTCACAAGGATCACGCTCGAAAAGGACTTTGCGACCGGGCAGGTGCAGCTCAAAGAAGCGGGCGTGCTGCCGACGATGACGATCCGGCGGGCGGGCAACGGACCGCGGTTTACCGTGGTGCCGGCATATGCGGACACGTCGAGAATCACCGGGCTGAACGCGCCGCTGACCGACTCGGAGATCAAAACGCTGCAGAATGCGCGCACGCATGCAAAAAAGCGTCTCGGCACGGTCGACGGACTGCCCTTTTTGGATGAATAAGAAAGATCGGAAACAAAAAAGAACGGCTGCGGAACACTTCCGCAGCCGCTTTTTCAGGTTAAAAACCGAGCGTATCGTTGACGAGGATCACGTGGATGCGGTCCTTGTGCCGCGAGAACCGCGTGATCAGAAACTGACAACAGATCGTGTCGGGCGACTTGCAGTTCATGCATGCGCCGGTCTTGGAACAAGGGGTGGAGAGTCCGAAACGCTGTGCGTTGGTCGGCGCCGCAACGTTTCTCGCGCGCTTCATCGCACCGTCGACGTCGCTGCATATCTTGTTCATGCCGACGATGAACAGCACATGCTTCGGTCCCTGCGCGATCGCGGAGACGCGGTTCGCGTTGCCGTCGATGTTGACGAGCACGCCGTCCTCGGTCATGGCGTTGACGCCGGACAGGAACCAGTCCGCATCGTATGCGTCCAGCATCGCCTGCCGCTTGTCTTCGTATGCGCCGCGATCGATGAAGCGGTATTCTCCCGCCTTGACGGCGTCGACAAGCCCGATCTCCTGCGCGCTCATCGCGCCGCCCATCGTAACGGAGCTGCCCGCGGGGATCAGCGACAGCGCGAGGCGCAGCGCATCCTCTTTCGTTTCTGCGTATAAGCCGGTCATATTGCGCGACTGAAGCCCCTTGATGACCTTCTGCGCCAGCAATTCATTTCGTTTTTTGATGTTCGGGTCCATACATCCTCCTTTTATTTCCCGTCCGGGAAGCTCGTAAAGACGCCGTGCTCCATCTGCGGAAGTCCGTTCGCTTCGCGCTCGCGCGCGATGGCGCGGATCAGAAACGCCATGTTCTTCGCAAGGTTTCGCATCGTCTGAAGCCCTTCGAGATCCTTTTCGACGTCCTCGGCGGAAAAGCCGTGCACCTGATTCCAATAGGTCGAGGATGCGACCGGCATGCCGGAGATCGTGAAGTATTTGTTCAGCACGTCGAACGACGCGGTGTTGCCGCCTCTTCGGCAGGACACGACGGCGGCGCCGACCTTCATGTGCTTCGAAAAGCGCGTGCTGTAGAACAGCCGGTCGAGGAACGACAGCAGCGTGCCGTTGGGCGAGCCGTAATAGACGGGACTGCCGATGATCAGCCCGTCCGCTTTCTCAAACAGCGGCGCAACATCGTTGACCGCGTCGCGGATCGCGCATTTGCCGGCCGTGCCGCAGTATCCGCACGCGACGCAGCCGCGCGCCGCGCTCTTGCCGACTTCGATGAGGTCCGTTTCGATCCCTTCGGCGTGCAGCGTGTCGATCATTTCCCTGAGCGCGCGCGCCGTGCAGCCGCTGCGGTTGGGGCTTCCGTTCAAAACCAGTACCCGATATGCCATTTCAGTTCTCCTTATCGCAGATTTGTTGCGCGAGGTCCGTCGCACAGCGCACGCAGTCGTCGCACGTGCAGAGGACGATCCCCGTGTCGCGGCCTTTCAGGTCCCTGCAGAGTGACGCGCCGCAGGTTTCGGTAAAGCTCCGGTGCATCGAACGCGCTTCGCGCATCATCGGACGGTCTTCACTTGCGATCCCCAACAGCATCAGCGCGCCGATCAGCGCGCCGCAGGTGCCTTCCATACCGCCCATGCCGACGCCGAACGCGGCGCCGAGCGAGCACAGTTGTTCTTCCGTATAAGGCGTCTTGTCCGCAAAGGCGCACAGCACCGCCTGACAGCAGTTGTATCCGGCGTGTTTATACTCGATCGCCTGCTGTCTCCGTTCCGTTGTCTCCATTCGGTTCTCCTTGTATGGGCGCAAACGCCCGCTGACTTATTTGATGAATCCGAGCTCCTTCGCCTGCGCCATATATTTCGGCATGTCGGCGAGCGATACTTCCACGTTGTGCTTCTTCGCAAAGGTGATGAATTCCGTGATCGTGACCTTGCCGTCCTTGAGGATCTCGGCGACCTCATCCTGCAGCGCCTTGTCCGTCTGATACTGCTTGACCAATTCTTCTACTGTCATGGTGGTTTCCTCCTGTTTTATATATTTTCGATTTCATTATAGCACGGCGCGAGGCGTTTGCCAACCGCTTTATCGGAAAATGCCTTGACAAGCACGGCAATATCGTATATACTTTCTTCCGACAATCGGACGGTGTGCAAACACCCTGCAAGGCGCCTCGACGGAGTGCAGCCGGAATGGACAGCAAAATGGCCTGATAAGATTCGTTCCTATCGGGCTTTCGTTTTAGGAGGAAAACGATGCAGATTTATGAAGAATTGAAAGCGCGCGGACTGATCGCGCAGGTCACGGACGAAGCGGAGATCCGCGATCTTATCAACAACGGCGGAGCGAAGTTCTACATCGGCTTCGACTGCACGGCGGACAGTCTGACCGCCGGGCACTTCATGGCGCTGACGCTGATGAAGCGCCTGCAGATGGCGGGAAACCGTCCGGTTGCGTTGATCGGCGGCGGCACGACGATGATCGGCGATCCGTCGGGACGCACGGACATGCGCAAGATGCTCACCAAAGAAGACATCGATCACAACGCCATGTGCTTTAAGCGGCAGATGGAGCGCTTCATCGAGTTCGGCGAGGGCAAGGCGGAGATGGTCAACAATGCCGACTGGCTTCTGAAGCTCAACTATGTGGACATGCTGCGCGAAGTCGGCACTTGCTTCTCGGTCAACAACATGCTGCGTGCCGAATGCTATAAGCAGCGCATGGAAAAGGGACTCTCGTTCCTCGAGTTCAACTACATGATCATGCAGTCGTACGA
>ONMC01000180.1 GCA_900318745.1 uncultured Eubacteriales bacterium | reverse complement strand
AAAAGAGCTGCTGCAGGTTGACTGCGGCAGCTCTATTTTGATGCAGATTCAGAGAAACACGCGCGCTTTCAGCCGCATCATCGCTTCTTCGACGAGCGAGAACGGCAGTGCGACGTTCAGACGGATGCAGTCGGGATCGCCGAAGGCGGCGCCGTTCTGCCAGATCACGCCCGCTTCCACGCCGCGTTTCAAAAGCGTTTCCATTGAAATGCCGTGGGCATCGCACCACGCTCTGCAGTTCAGAAACAGCATATACGTGCCTTCGGGCAGAAACATCGATACGCCTTCGAAGTTCGTCTCCATAAAGTCCCTGACGTACCGGAGATTACCGTACAGCACGGTGCGCAGTTCGTCGACCCAACGCGCGCCTTCGAGACTGTATGCGCCGAGCAGCGCGTGCAGAGAAAGCACGTTGCAGGAATTGTAATAGGTAGATTGACCGGTCGCCTCGATGCGCGTGCGCAGATCGTCGTTGTAAATGATATGATACGATCCGATCAGACCCGCCAGACTGAACGTCTTGGACGGGGCATAGAACGCGACCGTGCGCATGCGCGCGTCTTCGCCGATGCTTTGTGTCGGGATATGCCGGTGTCCCTCAAAGGTCAGGTCAGCCCAGATCTCGTCGGAGATCACCGTACAGCCGCAGCGCGCGTAAACATCCATCGCACGCTCGATCTCCTCGCGCTCCCACACGCGCCCGCAAGGATTGTGCGGCGAGCAGAAGATCGCGACCTTGATCCCGTGCGTCCTGATCTTCGCTTCCATATCCGCATAGTCCATGCGCCAGACGCCCTGCGCGTCGCGCGTCAGCGGACTGGTGATCACGGTGCGCCCGATATCGTGCAGCAGGTGCAGAAAACCGATATAGGTCGGTTCGTGCACAAGGATCGGATCGCCCTCGCCTGTCAGCGTGCGCAGCGCCGAACCGACGCCGCCGAGCACGCCGTTCTCATAGCCGATGTGTGATTTCAAAAGCCCTTTGACGCCGTGACGCTCCGCCTGCCAGCGGATGATTGCATCGTAATATGCGTCCGGCAGCTGAAAATAGCCGAAATTCGGGTGATCGAGACGGTGCGAGACCGCCTTGACGATGCTCGGCGCAGTCGGGAAACTCATGTCCGCGACCCACATCGGGATCGGACGAAGACCGTCCTGTACGGTCACATCGGGGTAGGGAATGACATCGACCGCAAGCGCGTCTCTGCCGCGGCGGTCGAGTACGGTCGTAAAATCGAATTCCATAGCATCCTCCGGAAAACTTATTCTTCAACGGGGAACCGATCGATGAGCAAAACGGTATGACGCAGGATCAGCGCCGCGTCTTCTGCATGAAGCGCGCCTTCGCCCGAAACGCGCGCATTATACAGACCGGCGCCGAAAAGCTTCGACAGCCCGACGAGTGAACGCAGCACGAGCGAAGCATCCGATGCATCCACCGAGCCGTCGCAGTTCGCATCGCCGTACAGCGCGCTGCCGCACAGATACGGATTCAGATCGACGCCGACCGTGCGCTTTTCCGTGCGGTAGTTCGTGCGGTTGATCGAGGAGGCGGAGATCTCTCTGCAGAATGCAAATGCGATCGTATCGTCGTCCTTCAGATCGTCCGAAAGCCTGAAGTACAGCGACAGAAGCGGCGTGTCGGAGTCGATCATCAGACCGTTGACGGAAACGAACGTATAGCGGATCAGCCCCGGGCTTCCGGCTTCATCCACGGTGACGTTGGAACTGCTTTGCACATACTGCAGCTGATCGGCGTCGTATGCAAGCGTCACGTATGACAAAGACGCCAGAAGCCGTTCTTCCGTCACGCCGTCGATAAAGAGGTCCACTTTGAGACAATCCTCGCCGTTCACCTGCGCCGTATGCCCGCCGACGAATCCGCCGTCGATGCGAAGCACATAGTCGCCCTCGTCCGGCAGCTCGATCGGCGTCGGACGTGCGGTATGAGTCGGCGCTGCGGTCGGTTTCGGGGTCGGCGTTGCCGTCGGCTTCGGGGTTGCGGTCGGGGTCGGGGTTGCGGTCGGCTTCGGTGTCACGGTCGGCGTGGGAGTCGTCGCTGCGCTCGGAGTCGGCGAGAACGTCGGAACGAAGCCCTTGGAAGGCGTGGTATAGTCTTCCGGTACCGTTCTGCCGAACAGCAGCCATGCGTATTCCGGATAATCGATAAAGACGTTGCGGTTGCCCTGCACGTTTTCGCACTGGTCGTTTCGGGACATCTCCCACGTATCGACCGGGTCGATCTTCATCCATTGGAGCAGCGTGTCGAGTGATTCGATGACCTTTTTGCCGTCGTTTTTATCATCGCCGGGACCAACCACGGGATTCGAAGCATTGTCGTACAGATTCGGTTCTTCCCAACGGCACCAGACGTAGGGCGCAGGTGGTGCAGATCGCTTCCCCCGTAGGATTCCTTGAAGCTTGCGCGCGATTTCGGCCAGACGTGCTCGCGGTTAAAGGAACTGCTCAGCTCATCCGAATAGAACAGGACCGGATTCGAGGACTTGTTTTCGGCGTCGGTATAAGGCCAATAAGATGTCAGAGAACTGTAGCTGACGGTCCTCGTCATGGTCGTTTGCATCAGCGTGTGCAGCTTCTGAAACATCGCACTGTTCATCGGATCGGAAGCCGAAGCGGAAAGCGCGCTGACGCTGTCGAAGGTGTTGCTGCCGGTATAATACGCATTCGCCTGCGAGGACAGCGCGGTGCATACGACGTGTCGCGTGCCGGAGTTTTTGACGTAGGTTCCCGTTGCCGCTTCGGCAAACGGAACCGAAACCGTCAGCACAAGCAAAGCAAGAAGGAGCACGGCGGCCCGCTTGAATGTACGCATGAAAGATCCTTTCTGCCGGTCGGGCAAACTGATTGATTACCCTACAGTATACCGGATTTGACCGCAAAACACAAGAAAAAAGTCCCGCGCGGCAGCGGGACTTTCGAAAAAACGGGATCAGAGAAGATAAACGACCAGCAGCCGCCATTCACCGTCCCACTCGACCGCGGTGATCGCGAGGTCGGCGACCGTCTCGCCGTCGATCAGGACGGGACCGGTGATCTTTGCATACTGCGTCGCCCGAACCGGAGTCGATCGGACTCAGCGTCAGAAGTTCGGTTTCCGTCTGTGCTTCGAGACGAAAGCGCTTGCCGTATGTTTCCTTCCATTGTGTCTGATGCGATCCGGCGAGCGTGCGGTAGTAGTTCAGCATGACCGCATGCGCGTCCTTGCCCTCGCCGAACACCTCCGGGTGCGCGCCGCAAATCTCTTCGGACAGCGAAGCGAGCGCACAGAGCGCGTCGCCGTCGCCGGATTCGAGCGCTTCAAGCACGGCGTTCTGCACATCGTCCGGCGTGCGGAGCTTCTGCCGGCTGCAGGATGCGATCGAGAGGATCAGGATCAGCACAAGGATCAGCGCGGCGATGCCGCCGCCGATCATCATCAGTTTTTTTGTATCGTGAAAGACCGGAAGGGAGAAAAACTTTTTTACGGATGCGGCGATCCTGCCGAATCCTTCGTTCAGCTTTGCGGTCCATCCGGAACGCCGGACTACGGGCTGTTCGGTCGGCGCTTCCGTTCCGCATTTTTTACAAAACCGCGCGCCGTCAGGCAGGGGCGCGCCGCAGTTTTTACAGTTCATTCGAATGCCTCGCTCATTTGATGCCAGTATCGTATCACGGATACGGCGGTCGGTCAATGAAAGCGGCAACGAGTTTTAAATGATTTTACAACTCTGTTGCGAATCTCCCGTTTACAGTGCCGCCGAAAGTATGCTATACTACCGATACAATCGGGAAATCTGTCGGAGGATGTATGAAAAAAGCTGTTTGTGCGCTTGCCGCGATACTGGCGACCGCAATGCTGCCCTGGTTTGCGGTGAGCACCGCTTCCGGCGAGGCGGAGGCGGAGCGCGTTTCCGTGACGCTGACCGTGCCGGACGGACGCGAGGACGAAGCGTTCCTTCTGAGCGACGGTATCGCTTCCACGTATATGATATTCCGCAAAGAAAGCGTCGTGCGCGCGGAGTTTTCCGGGCCGGCGGCGAAACTGGTGACCGTGTGGGAGCAGGAGCCGGAGACGGTTGAACTGCGCTGCTACGCGGGCGGCGAGCTGCTGAAGGAATCAACGCTCGAAGTTCCGTATCTGTCCACCGTGACCGAACTGCCCGAAGGTACGACGGCGGCGGAGCTCGTGCTGGGTGACAAAAAGAACGAAGCGCATCTTTCGGAACTTTATGCATACGGGTCGGGCGAACTGCCCGCAAACGAATACCAATGGCAATCGCCCGCATCGCCGGACGCGCTGCTGGTCGTTGCGTTTCCGGGCGATGAGTATCGATGCTTCGGCGGACTTTTGCCGCAGCTGGTGAGCGACGGCGCGAATGTTGCGGTGTGCTATGTCGCCGATCACAGCCGCGAGCGGCTCGAGCAGGCGTTTCGCGCGCTGTGGACGCTCGGCGTCAGAAACTATCCGGTTCTGCTGCATGCGGAAGGAAAGCTGAGTCTGGATTATCAGACGCTTTCGCGCGATTGGAAAAAATCGAAGCCGGAGAAGCTGCTGGGCGAACAGCTTCGCGCACTGAAGCCGAAGATCGTCGCGGCGCCGTCGGACGAAAAGACGGGAACCGCCGAGGAACGGCTTGCGTCCGAATTCGCACAGGCGGCATGCAAGAGCACCGGCGCGGCGCAGAAACTGTATCTTGCCGAGGGCGGCAAAAACGAGACGGTGATCAAAAACGAACCGCTGCCGCTGTTCGGAAACCGCACGGCGTACGACGTCGCAAAGGATCTGTACGCCGGCATCCATTCCGCGGCGTTTTTCGAATACCGGGTCTATGAAAGCGGCGCGTTCTCCGTGGTACAGGGAAAAGCCGATTCCGAGCATGATTCCCTCTTCGAAGGGCTGACCGTTGAACTGCATCCGGTTTCGGTCACGCCGGAACCGACCGAGGAGCCGACCGAGGAACCGACCGCGGAGCCGACCGAAGAACCGACCGAGGAACCGACGGAAGCGCCGACCGAAACGCCGGCTGCCGAACAAAGCGCACAGCCGGTCGAACCGGATGCGCCGCAGCCGACCGATGTGCCGACGCCCGAACCGACGCAGACGGTTTCACAGGCGCATGGTCTGTTCTCCTGTGCCGGCAGGGAGGAGACGCCTGTCCCGACGGCGGAGCCGACGCCGGAGACGATCACGGAGGAGGTTTCGGAAGTCGTTGCGGTGCTGACGCCGGCGCCGACGGATACGCCGCAGCCGACCGATGCGCCGACGGATACGCCGGAGCCGACCGAGG
>ONMC01000038.1 GCA_900318745.1 uncultured Eubacteriales bacterium | reverse complement strand
CAAAAGCGGAACCCACGGAGGAACCGCTTCCCGTGTTCACGGAGATCGACGGCGGTGTAACGGATGGGAGAATAAAGTATTACGATATGCCGCGGAATTGGTATTCGATCCCAACCGCCGACGACGATACGTGGGCATGGCCGATCGGACAGATCGAGATTCAGGATGATCCGGAGCGACCGAGCTATATGACGGAAGTTTGGACAGAAATGGGCACCAAACGAACGATTGAAATACTTGATCGGCGATATCCGAACAATCAACGAGTACTGATAAGAGAGTATGACGATGTACCGGATCCGTTCAAAGACCGATGGACGGTATACCTGTTGAACGATAAAAAGAGTCTCGATCTTAAGCTATCCAAATCGGCGGGCGATGAACTGCGTGATTTGTATCTGAACGCGCAAAACGATACAGCTGCAGCGTTTACAGAGATTGAAGGGAACGCTGTGGAATACGGATCGCTGATTCTCAGAAGCGAAAGGCAGTTTAAGGCGCTGTGCTACGAATTTGCCGAAATCCGTATCGACGGAGAAACGATCTGTCTATACATGCCTGACGCCGGAACGTACATCATGATCCCGCAGGACACAACCGCTCATGCCGAACTGATGGATATCTATCACAACGACAAACTGCCGCAGGGCGTAACGGTATATCATTAGAATCATACGGTAAACGGACGGGAGGGCATTCCTTCCCGTTTTTTTCATGTGCTTATTTCGACATATCGGCGTTATTCTTCCAAAAACATATTGAAATGTATATTTTCCCTCTTTTCGATTCAAATGAAAGGTGATATACTTGATACAAGTATAAGTATACATATCTCATTACAGCATTTTCAGAAAGGAAGCAGTATGAGCATCGTAGGCAAAAGCGAGATCCGTCTGGACGCGTACGACAAGGCGACCGGGCGGACCAGGTATTATGAGGATCGCATGCCGGGCGGCGCGCTGTATGCGCGCATCAAGCATGCGGAGATCGCGCACGGCTTTGTGAAATCGGTCGATACCGCGGAAGCCGAAAAGATCAAAGGCGTCGTGAAGGTTCTGACCTGCTTCGACGCGCCGGAGATCGACTTCCCGACGGCGGGACATCCGTGGTCGATGGACCCGGGACATCAGGACGTTGCGGACCGGCGGCTGCTGAACCGTCATGTGCGCTACTGGGGCGACGATGTCGCAGTCGTGATTGCCGAGGATGAAGTCGCGGCAATGCAGGGCGTGCGTGCGCTGAAGGTTGAATACGAGACGCTTCCGTTCGTGCTCGACGCGCAGAAAGCGATGGAAGACGGTGCGCCGCAGCTGCATGAGGGATACCCGAACAACATCTTGAAGCATACCTCAATCCGCAAAGGCGACTATGCAAAAGCGATAGAAGAACCCGGACTCATCAAGGTCGAGGGTTGGTACAACACGCCGACGGTGCAGCACTGTCACATCGAAAACCACGGCTGCTTCGCCTATGAGGAAAACGGCAGGATCACGGTCGTTTCGTCGACGCAGATCCCGCACATCATCCGCCGCGTCGTCGGACAGGCGCTCGGCCGTCCGTGGGCGGATATCGAGATCATCAAGCCGTACATCGGCGGCGGCTTCGGCAACAAGCAGGATGCGCTGTATGAACCGCTGTGCGCGTGGTGCTCTACACAGGTCGGCGGACGCACGGTGCGCATCGACTGTTCGCGCGAGGAAACATTCGTTTCGAACCGCGTGCGCCACGCGATCCGCTTCCATATCATCAGCTGGATCCGTCCGGACGGCAGCATGGCGGCAAGAAAGGTCGATCTGTATTCCAATCAGGGCGCTTATGCGTCTCACGGTCACAGCATCGTCGCAAAGGCGATGGGTTCGTTCCCGCAGCTTTATCCGTGCGACAACATGGAGTGCGACGCGTATACCGTTTATACAAATCTCCCGGCGGCTGGCGCGATGCGCGGCTACGGCATGCCGCAGGCGTCGTTCGCCAACGATTCCAACATCGAGGAATGTGCGCATGCGGTCGGCATGGATCCGGTCGAATATCGGGATCGATACATCATGCCGCAGGGCTTTGAGGACGGGTTTTCCAAGAACGTCAACTACTACGACTCGCACCGCGAGTGCCTCAAAAAAGGCATGGAGCTGATCGATTACGAACGCAAGAAAGCGGAATTCGCAAACGATAAGGGACCGATCCGCCGCGGGATCGGCTGTGCGTCGTTCTGGTACAACACGGCGGTCTGGCCGATCGCGCTCGAAACATCTTCAAACCGTATGCTGCTGAACCTCGACGGCACGGTGACCATGCAGTGCGGCGAAACCGAGATCGGACAGGGCGCCGACACAGCGTTTGCGCAGATGGCGGCGGAAGCGATCGGCTTGAAGAGCTATAAGGACGTGCGTGTCGTCTCCTGTCAGGACACCGACGTGACCCCGACGGGTCTCGGCGCATATGCGTCGCGTCAGACATACGTTGCCGGGTTCTCGATCCGACAGACCGCGGAGATCCTGAAAAAGAAGATTTTCGAATATGCGAGCAAGATGACCCGCCAGATGGTGGAAAACATGGACATTGTCGACGGCAATGTTGTGCGCAGGATCGACGGCAAGGTGCTTGCCTCTCTGAAAGAGATCGCGATGACCGCGCAGTACAATCCGCAGGACAGCGAGCATATCACGGCGGAAAGCACATTCACGATCAAGAACAATGCGTATTCGTTCGGCTGCACGTTCGCGGAGGTCGAGGTCGATATCCCGATGTGCAAGGTCACGGTCAAAAACATCGTCAATGTCCACGACTGCGGCAATCTGATCAATCCTGCGCTTGCAGAAGCACAGGTGCACGGCGGCATGTCGATGGCGATCGGCTACGGCATGTCCGAACAGCTGCTGTTCGATCAGAAGACCGGTAGACCGCTCAACAACAATCTCCTGGACTATAAGCTTTCGACGGTCATGGACCATCCGGACCTCGACGCAGCGTTTATCGAGAATCCGGAACCGACCAGTGCGTTCGGCACAAAAGCGCTCGGCGAGCCGCCGGCATGCTCCGGTGCACCGGCGATCCGCAACGCGATCTACAACGCCACCGGCGTGGCGCTGAAGAATCTTCCGATGAATCCGCACAATCTGTTTGCGGCGTTTACAGAAGCGGGACTGATCCGAGATCCCTGGCAGGAGGAACAATAACATGTATGATATGAAAGCATTGTACGAAGCGACGAGCGTCGAACACGCCGTACAGCTTCGGCTGGAGCATCCGGAAGCGCAGATCATCGCGGGCGGCAGCGACGTGCTGGTGCAGATGCGCGAGGGAAAGCGCGCAGGCAAGGAACTGATCTCGATCTACGGGCTCGACGAACTGCGCGGGGTGTCGATCGACGCGGACGGAAACATCCGCATCGGTTCCTTAACGAGCTTTTCGCATATCACGCGCGACCCGATCATTCAGAAATACATCAACGTGCTGGGCGAGGCGGTCGACATGGTAGGCGGTCCGCAGATCCGCAACATCGGTACGATCGGCGGCAATACCTGCAACGGCGTCACAAGCGCGGATTCCGCATCAACGCTGCACGCGTGGGAAGCGATCGTCGAACTGACCGGCAAAAACGGCGTAAGACGTCTGCCAATCAAGGACTTCTATATCAAAGCAGGACAGGTTGATATCCGCGTCGAGGACGGTGAGATCCAGACTGCGATCCTGATCCCGAAAGCAAGCTACGAAAACACCTTCGGACACTACATCAAGTATGCGATGCGCAATGCAATGGACATCGCAACGCTCGGCTGTTCAGTCAACGTGCGGCTTTCGGAGGACAAAAAGACGATCGAACGTGCAAGGATCGCCTACGGCGTCGCGGGGCCCGTTCCGATGCGGGCACCGAGCGCGGAAGCGGTTGCAAACGGACAGAAGATCTCTTATGATCTGATCGATCGGTTCGGTCTTGCGGTGCTGGAGGACATCAATCCGCGTGATTCGTGGCGTGCGTCGAAAGCGTTCCGTCAGCACATCGCGGTCGAGATGGCAAAGCGATGTCTGTTCGAATCCGTCAAGCTTGCGGGAGGTGTGATCGAATGAGTCAATATAAGCTGATCCGCTGCACGATCAACGGCAAAGATGTGGAACAAGTCGTCGATGTACGCGCATCGCTCACCGACATGCTGCGCAACGACTTTCATCTGACGTCCGTCAAAAAAGGCTGCGAAGTCGGCGAATGCGGCGCGTGCAACGTGCTGATCGACGGCGAAGCGTTCAACTCCTGCATCTATCTCGCGGCATGGGCGGACGGCAAAAGCATCCGCACGCTTGAATCGCTGACCGGACCGAACGGAGAGCTCTCCGACATTCAGCAGGCGTTCATGGAAGAGACGGCGATCCAGTGCGGGTTCTGCACGCCGGGTTTCATCATGACGGCGGTCGAGATCCTCGAAACGAAAAAACTCTATACGCGTGACGAACTGCGAAAACTCCTGTCCGGTCATCTCTGCCGCTGCACGGGATACGAGAACATCCTGAACGCAGTCGAAAAGACCATGAAGCGTCGGCTTGGAGTTCCGGTGGAATAAGCAAACGTCAGCCGTGTTTAGGGGCTGTTCTCCTTTTTTCAAATGATTTGTAACACTTCTGCTTTCTGCCGTGTTTATAAAGTGAAAGCAGATGAAAGGAAGAACAAAATGAAGCGTGTACGATTGCTGCTCGTCCTGCTGCTGTGCGCGATCCTGCCGATCGGATGCGCAAAGCAGGCGGAAGGGAACATGTATCATCTGATCGTCAACGGGACGGAGATTCCGGTTGACGAATTCGATCCGGAATCTACGGCAAGTGAAGTCTCGAATATGGTGCCAGTCGTTTCGCTGTTCAAAGGCCTTGGGTGTGAAACCGTCGTAAAGGACGATACGGTCGAGATACGGAAGGACGGTTCGCTGCGTCTCATACTCAATCTGAAAGCGCATACGCTGTACGAACCGGATAATCCGGAGTATAACTTTTTCACACTCTGTCCCGGCGATACAGCCGATGATTTCCGGTATCGGAGAACGGGAAACGAACTTTGGATTTGCACACATTATGTTTACAGCGCGTTTCAGCTGATGGGCGTTCCGATCGATATCGACAGAGGATCGTCCGATTGGACGATGCGTATCAACGCGGACTTTGATTAGGAAGGTTCACATGAAAAAGCTCAGTTGGGTATGCTTCGCGATTGCGATTCTGCTTTCGGATATCATGTCCGCGCATGTCGCGTATCTGTATCGCGCGATGCTCTGCGGCATCGAACACATGGGGTACAGCGCGCCGGCGGGAACCGCGTTTCTGTATGCAATTCCGTATCTTTCGGCAATTGCCGCCTGTGTGATTGTCGCGATCCTCCTTCGACGAAAAGCAAAGAAGTAAACCGTTTCAAAAACGACCGTCCGCGCTTGCGGGCGGCCGTTTTGCGGTTACGGCGATGAGTTTTGCAAGAATTTGCATTTTTGACACAAAACAGGGGTTTACCCATGCGGGAGAATGTGGTAAACTATTCGCAGTTTGCAGAGGTAAGGCATGAAACACAGCATTCGAGTTTTCACTTTTATATTGGCATTGCTCACGGCGCTGACCGTGTTCGCATGCAACGTTCCCGGGAGAGATCCGCAGACCGAACCGGTCGCGGAGCAGGCGACGATCGTTCCGACGGCGGCGCCTACCGAGATCCCCGCAGAGGAGGTTGTGATCACAGCGGTCACCGCCGTCCCGCAGACGCCGATCCCCACGCCGAGCCCGACGCCCTCTCCGGAACCGACCGACACGCCTGCGCCGACGGAGATTCCGTTTTCGTACTATTGTCCTACGGTCAACATGAGCTTTGAGGAACTGGTCGGATCGCTTCCCGATTTCGACGAATCGAATCCGAAGAGCAACGACACGTTCTGGATGCCGAAGGGCTATCCCGCGCCGGACACGTATCGCGTCATCGTGGACCTGTACTGGCAGGTCGTTATGGTTTATGCGAAGGATCCGGAAACCGGCGAGTATACGGTCCCCGTACGCTACATGACATGTTCCTCCGGAAACCCGCGCAAATATGCGGAAACACAGGCGGGAACGTTCAAAATGAAGCCGACCCGCGTTCGCTTCGGCAATTTCAAGACGGGAGAAACCGCGCAGTACTGGTCGCTGATCCGCAGCCGCACGTATTTCCATTCGACGCTGTATTCGAAGTATCGCGACTTGAGCTCCGTCGACAAAGCATCCTACGAAGCGCTAATCAACGGTCAAAAAGCATCCCACGCCTGCATCCGACTCACGGTGCCGGATGCGCGCTGGATCTTCTATAACATCTGTTACGACACCGAAGTCGAGATCCGGAAGGGAAGCAAGTCCGACACGGAAACGCAGGCGATCCGCGAGCAGATGCACTTTGCCGCATGGAAGGATAATGCGAACCTTTCCGTTGCGCTCACACCGTATACGGATAACTGGAAGATCGAGGACGTCGCATTGGATATGCCTTACGTTCACGCAACGCAGCCGCCTGTCCCGAAAGCCTGATCCGGTCACATGATATGCCCGCTCTTGCAGATGAGCGGGCTTTTTTGCGCTTTTCGGAATCTTTTCCGGCTTTCCCGCGTAAAGTTTGACAGCAAGGGGGAATCGGAATGAAACTTGACGAAATGAAGGTTCAATACGAACGCAGCCGCGACGGGTTCGGAAGCGAGTCGGGATTCGAAGTGAAGGAAGATGCGCCGGAGGTGAAAGTCAACGCAAGCGGGATCGCGATCAAACTCGGTCTTTGCATGGCGGTGCTGGCGCTTGCGATCGTCATACGCGCGTTCGGCGGAGGAAAGAATGAGGAACGCGTCGCGCAGACGAGCACAAACGTCGAAACGACCGGACAGGAACCGGAAGCGGGCGAGGCGATCGGCACGCTGCGTTATGTGGACGCCGGGTCGGTCCGAAAATGGAACGCGCCGGTTTCGAGCAACGACATCGAACTTTTGCGGGACGGTCAGCTGCTCCGCTTCACGGCGCTCGGCGAGGAAGTCAGCGCCTGCATGACGGGCAAAGTGCTGTCGGTGGAGCACGATGAACAACTCGGAAACTTTGTGCGTGTGCAGTCGGACACGGACTGCGAAACGATCTACTACGGACTCGAGACGGTCGCCGTGCAGCAGAATGGTGAAGTGCACGAAGGCGATCTGCTCGGAACGGTCTCGCCGGGAAGAAGCATTTATCTGAAAGTACTTGAAAAGGGCGCGCCGCAGAATCCGACCGAATACGTGGATCTGTCGCTCGGCAAAGAATGAGGTTTCATATCGGAAAAGCGGAGGTTCGGCTGTCGATCGGCATTCTTCCGCTTTTTGTCGTTCTGATCGTCTCAGGAGAGGGCAAAGCACTTGCACTTTCGTTGCTTGCGCTCCTGCTGCATGAGATCTCACATTGGATCGCGGCACGAAACCTCGGCTATCGCATGCGGCGCATGTCGATCTATCCATTCGGTGCGGTCATGGATCTTGAACGCCTCGGCGCAACGCCGGATGCGGAGTGGATCGCGGCGCTCGCCGGACCGCTCGGTTCCTTTGTGACAGCGTCGGCCGCAAGATTGCTTTCGCATGCCGTGCCGCAGGTCGCGGAAACGTTCGAACCGTTCATCCATGCAAATGCGGCAATCGCGCTGCTGAACCTTCTGCCGGCGTTTCCGCTCGACGGCGGACAGATCGCAAAGCAGCTTCTGACGCGGATGCTTTCGGCGCAAAACGCGCGCCGCGCGGTATCGGCGCTGTGCGTATTCTGCTCCGCACTGCTGCTTTCCTGCGGCGTATGGCTTACGATAAAAGGCATTCCCGCGTGGTCACTGATGCTGATCGCGCCGTATCTGCTCCTTTCCGCGTGGATCGAACGAAAACAACCCGATACTGGCGCGGTAACCTGTGTGCTGGAACGGCGTGCCGCAAAACAGGCGGGGACGCCGATCCGAGCCGAGATCGTCCTGCTCGGAGACGGCGCTTCGATCGGAGATGCGATGCGGACCCTGTCGCACAGGCATTATACGATCCTGCGCATCCGAACGGATCGCGGCACAACGGAGATCGATGAGGACGCGCTGCTCGATGCGGCGTCCCGGTTTGGATACGAAACGCCGATGAAAGATGTTTTTCTGCATTGACCGAACCGGATTTGCATGGTATAATACCTTGTTATATTGTGGATTTCGGAATGAGAGGGAAACTTTGGACGCGATTTTGCTGGACAAGCTGTTGAGCCGGGTGGAAAAACCGGCGCGGTATCTCGGAAACGAGTGGAACATGACCAAAAAGGAGTCGTATGACTTCCGCTTTGCGCTGTGCTTTCCGGATGTGTATGAGATCGGCATGTCGCATCAGGGCAGCCGCATTCTGTATCACGTATTGAACAGCATGGACGGCGTATACTGTGAACGGTGCTATGCTCCGTGGACCGATATGGAGCGCGCACTGATCGAGGCGAATGAGCCTCTGTTTACGCTGGAGACCAAGTCCCCGCTGCGCGATTTCGACGTCGTCGGGTTTTCGCTCCTGTACGAGATGTGCTATACGAACGTTCTGACGATGCTCAAACTGTCGGACATCCCGTTCCTTGCACGCGAGCGCGACGCATCCTATCCGCTGATCGTCGCGGGCGGTCCGTGCACGGTGAACCCCGAGCCGATCGCGCCGTTCTTCGATGCAATTCTGATCGGAGACGGTGAGGAAATGGAACCGGAGATCGTCAACTGCATGCGCAAGGCGAAAGCAGACGGCGCAACGAAGCGCGAGCTTTTGGAACGGCTTTCGAAGATCGAGGGCATCTATGTGCCGTCGTTTTATGAGCCGGTGTTCGAAAACGGACGCTACGTGCGCACGGAGCGTACGAACGCGAACGCGCCCGAGCGGGTCCGTCGTCGCATCGTAAGGAACCTTGACATGACGCCGTATGTCGGGAAACAGCTCGTGCCGCATATGCAGATCGTTCACGATCGCGTTGCGGTCGAGGTCATGCGCGGCTGCACGCGCGGCTGCCGGTTCTGTCAGGCGGGCTACATTTACCGCCCCGTTCGCGAACGCAAAAAGGATACGCTTTTGAAGCAGGCGCGCGATCTCGTGCGCTGCACCGGATACGACGAGGTTTCGCTGCTTTCGCTGTCGACCGGCGATTACTCGGAACTGCATGAACTGCTGCCGAGGATCATCGACGATATGGCGGAGCAGAAGGTTTCCGTTTCGCTGCCCTCGCTGCGCATCGACTCGCTGCTCAAAGAGGATCTCGAAAAAATGCAGACGGTGCGAAAGGGCGGTCTGACCTTCGCGCCGGAAGCGGGTACCCAGCGCATGCGCGACGTCATCAACAAGAACGTGACGGAGGAGGACCTGCTGCGCGCGGTCACCGACGCCTTCACGTCCGGTTGGTGCGGCGTCAAACTGTACTTCATGATCGGGCTGCCGACGGAGACGGATGAGGACATCCTCGGCATCGCGGACCTTGCTCGAAAGGTTTCCGCGTGCTTCTATCGTCTGCCGAAGGAACAGCGCGGCATGGGCTTCCGCGTAACGGTCAGCGTGTCGACGTTTGTGCCCAAACCCTGGACGGCGTTCCAGTGGGTCGGACAGAACGAGCAGGAGGAGATCCGCAGAAAACAGCAGCTCTTAAAGACCGCCATGAAGGGCGTACGCGGCGGCGAGCTGCATTGCCATCCGTCGGTCTTGTCCGTGCTCGAGGCCGTTTTTTCGCGCGGAGACCGGAGACTCGCTCCGGTTCTGATTGATGCGTTCGAGCTCGGCTGCCGGTTTGACTCGTGGGCGGAGCATTTCAAGCCGGATGCATGGGCAGAGGCGTTTTCGAAAAACGGGCTGACGATGGATGAATACGCGTATCGGGAACGCGATCCCGAAGAACCGCTTCCGTGGGAGATCGTCGACGCGCTGACCACGGTCGCGTATCTGAAGCGCGAATGGAACCGCGCAAGGGAAGCGCGCACCACAAAGGATTGCCGTGAAGGCTGTAACGGATGTTTCGGAGAACGCTGTGAGGATTATTGCCGCATTTCAAAAGAATAAAGAGATCTCCTATACGTCGCACCTGGACGTGCAGCGCACGCTGCAGCGCGCGTTTCGCCGCGCCGAGTTGCCGCTTGCGTATTCAAAGGGGTTTAATCCGCATCCGAAGCTTTCGTTCGCGACGGCGCTTGCGACCGGTTACACGAGCGACGGCGAATGGTTCGAGGTCGAGCTCGACCGTGCGATCGAGCCGCAGACATTCATCGAACGCGTCAATCCCGCATTGCCGGACGGCATGCGGATCGTGCAGGCGTTTGAGGCGGACGACAGCATTGACACGCTGTCGAAACTGATCCGCGCCGCACGGTACGAACTGACCGTGCATTTTGAAACGCCCGTATCGCCGAAGGATGTGCGCGATGCGGTGCAGTCGATCATGGAGGACGGTCCCGTGATCGTAGACAAGAAGACGAAGAGCGGCGTAAAACCCGCCGATATTCGTCCCGATATTTTGGAGGCCTCCGTCAAGGACGTTTCGGATACATTCGCGATACTTGACGTCGTGGGCACGCTGACGGCAGCTGGCGGGCTGCGCGCGGAAACATTTGTGCGCGCGCTGTCCGACCGATTGCACCTGAACTGCTTTTTCACGGCGCATCGCACAGCACTCTGCTTCGAAGGATCCGATCGGCTGCCGCGCCTCCGGTAAGGAAAGGTATTTATGAATAAAGAAATTCTTGTTGATGCAAACGCGTTCAATACGCGCGTTGCAGTCGTCGAGGACGGCACGCCTGTCGAGCTCTATGTGGAGCAGGAAGGCAGCGAGCGCCTCGTCGGCAACATCTATCTCGGAAAGGTCCAGAACGTGCTTCCCGGCATGCAGGCGGCGTTTGTGGACATCGGACTCGAAAAGAACGCATTCCTGTATGCGGGCGACGTCTTTACGCCGGGCGATGCATACGACGAACTCGAAAAGATCCCGGAAACGCGTAAGATCGGCGATATGCTGAAGCCCGGTCAGAGCGTGATCGTGCAGGTCGCAAAAGACCCGATCGGCACCAAGGGCGCGCGCGTTACAACGCACATCACGCTTGCGGGACGCTCGCTCGTGCTGATGCCGACCGTCGAATATGTCGGCGTATCGCGGCGCATTGAAAAAGAAGAGGAACGTACGCGTCTTCGGAAACTCGTCAAGGAACTGAAACCGGACGGCATGGGCATCATCGTACGCACCGCGTCCGCCGGCCGTACCAAGGAAGCGTTCGTAGAGGAGATCGATTCCTTAAAGCTTCTCTATGAGGACATTCTGAAAAAGTCCAAGACCATGCGCGCCCCGAAGATGCTGCACGAGGAGCAGAGCCTGCTGTTCCGCACCGTGCGCGATCTTCTGATGCGCGACGTCGATCGCCTGTTTGTCAATGACATCAATGCGTATAACGAGCTTCGCGATATCGCGTCTGTCATGGCGCCCAAGCTCAAGGCGCGCATTCTCTTCAAGGACAGCGAAGCACTGTTTGAGCGCTGCGATGCGGAGAGCAAGATCGAACGCGCGCTTTCGAGAAAGGTCTGGCTGAAGAGCGGCGGATACCTGATCATCGACCGCGCGGAAGCGCTGACGGTCATCGACGTCAACACCGGCAAGTTCGTCGGCAAGGACAATCTCGAAAAGACGATCACCGCGACCAACTGCGAAGCAGCGACTGAGATCGCGCTGCAGCTTCGCCTTCGCGACATCGGCGGCATCGTGGTCATCGATTTCATCGATATGGAGAAGGAATCGAACCGCCAGCTCGTCCTGCAGACGCTGAAAAACGCGATGCATGACGATCATACGCGTTCGCACGTATTCGGCTTCACACGGCTCGGATTGGTTGAGCTCACGCGCAAAAAGACCGGCAGAAGCATCGGCGACACGCTGAAGATCAACTGCCCGTGCTGTGATGGCGAGGGAAAGGTGCTCGCGCCGCATACCGTGTTCAACAAGCTCAGAAAGCAGACGCTGCAGATCCTGAAGGGCTCGAAGATCCGCCGGATGTACATCGAGGTGTCGCCGGACGTCAAAGCCGTCATGGAACAGCTCGAAAAGCGCAACGGCACGCTGTTCCCGGAGGTCGAGGACGCGACGTTCTATGTGCGCGGAAACGACAGCATCCATCCGGAGAAGTACGTCGTGCGGCCGCTGCCGGACAAGAAACTGGCGGAAGCGAAACGTGTTTGCACGGTTCTGCACTGAACGCCGAAAAAGTCCGAAAAATCTTGAAAAAATCGTTGACAATGAATGTATCTTGTGGTATATTCATTCGGTGATGTAAAAGAGCCGAATAAGTTAACAATAATTAAAATATCCAATTTT
>ONMC01000168.1 GCA_900318745.1 uncultured Eubacteriales bacterium | reverse complement strand
CGCTTCCGGTTTTGCCAGAAGCTCCGTCAGGATCTGATAGCGTTCTTTCAGTTTTTGCAGTTTTTCAATCATGTCCGTTCACCACGATCACGCGCGGTCTTCCGCCGTAATCCTCGATACATTCCGCATTCGGGAACATAGCCGATACGTCTTCCCTTTGCGTCATTCCGATTTCAAGAAACATCCTACCGTCCGGCTTCAGCACACGCCGCCAGGACGCCGCAAGCCGGCGGTAAAACGCAAGCCCGTCCGCGCCGCCGTACAGCGCAAGCTCCGGTTCGAATCGCAGCGCCGCATCGCGGCAATCCATCTCCGGCTTCGTCAGATACGGCGGGTTGCATACGATCATGTCGAAGCTGCCCTCGACGCCGTCGAGAAAATCGCTGCGCACGGTCCTGACGGATACCCCGTTTCGCCGCGCGTTCCGTTCGGTCAGTTCCAGCGCATCCGCGCTGATATCGACCGCCGTGACCCTTGCGCCGCCGCGCACCGCAAGCGCAATCCCGATACAGCCGCTTCCGCAGCAAAGATCGAGTACCTCGTTCCGTTCCGCAGAAAGCGCTTTCCATGCCGCCTCTACCAGACATTCCGTATCCGGACGCGGGATCAGCACGTTTCGGTTCACCTCAAACGGCAGTCCGAAGAACTCCCATTCTCCGAGGATATACGGAAGCGGTTCGCCCGTCAGACGCCGTGCGATCAAAGGTTTGAGCATCTCGGCGTCCGTTTCGGTCAGCTCCTGATACGGAGAATGAAATCCCGAGGCGCGCAGCAGAAACGTTGCCTCCAGCCGCGCATCCTCTCCGGCAACCGGTGCAAGCTGTTTTGCGATCTCCTGTTCGGCTTTACGTACGATCATTCGGCTGTTTCGCCCTCCGTCTTTTCCGAATCGTCCATTACCGCGTCCTCCGATGCGGTTTGCTCATTCGTATTCTGCGTCATGAGCGGCGTTTTCGGGTCGAATTCCAGATCGCCCTTCGGCGGATGCAGCGCGAGTTCGAACGAAGCGATCGCGACTTCGAGCATATCTTCCGTCGGTTCCTGCGTGGTCAGATGCTGCAGTGCAAGACCCGGCGCGCGAACGATGCGGCAGAACAGGTTTTCGTGCTTTGCCGCGCCCTTTAATACCTCGTAGGAAACACCTGCGATGATCGGAATCAGAACGATCCGTGCCAGACGGAACAAAAAGCGGTTCGCGCCCGTTTTTTCCCATGCTTCAAATCCCGGGATCAGCGTGCACAGCGCCGTCACGGCGGTCGTGACGACGATCGACACCGCCATCGTCAGGAACAGATAATTCGTGCCGCATCGCGGATGCAGCCGCGTGCATTTCTTTGCGTTCTCCGGCGTCATTTCGAGTTCCGCTTCATAGCAGGCGATCGTCTTGTGCTCCGCACCATGGTACATAAAGACACGTCTGATGTCTTTGACCCGCGAGATCCCGTAGATATACAGCAAAAAGATCGCGAGGCGGATCAAGCCCTGCACGACGGTACTCCATGCGAGATCCATTTCGCCGAAGATCAGCTCGATCAGTTCGACGACGCCGATCGGCAGCAGAACGAACAGACCGATCGCAAGGATCGCGGCGAGAAAGATCGCCACACCCTTCACGACGTCCATCACGGACTTATTGAAGCGTTTGGACAGCCACAGTTCGAATCGGGACGGTTCCTCCGTCTCCTCGCCCAGCAGCTCCGCTGCGCGCGTCGTGATGCTCATGCCGTCGGACAGCGACTGCACAAATGCGTAAACGCCGCGCACGAACGGCCAGGTCGGAAACGAGCCTTTCTTATAGCGCGTGCGCTGATGATGAAACTCTTTTGCAAGCGAGCCGTCGCTTCGGCGCACGACGACCGCCGTTCCTTTTTGGGAGCGCATCATGACGCCTTCGACCAGCGCCTGACCGCCGATATCGGTATACTTCATACGGTTCTTCCTCTGTTTCCTGTTCAATGATTATAGCACGAACCCATGTCGGTTGCAATGCCGTTCATGTTCGGTGCTGCAAGCGGCACCGCTCGAGATCGACGCGTCCGTCCGGCAGAAACGGCACGTTCTCCTGCGCAAGCAATGCTTTTCGCACCGGCGCAAAATCTCCTCCTGCGATCGAACCGTCCGCTTTGATGACACGATGCCACGGAAGCCCGTCCGGGCAGGCACGCATCGCATAGCCGACGTATCTGGCGCGTCCCGGATATCCGATCATGCGCGCGATGTCGCCGTAAGTCATGACCCTGCCGTACGGGATCTGCGCGACGACTTCGTATACCGCACGAAAAAAGCCGCCCGTCATACGCCGAGCAGCGCCTGCTCAAGCGCCCGAGCCGAATCGTAGATCGGAACACCGCAGCGCGACAGAACGGCTTTTGACTGGTGTCCGCCGAGCAGCAGCGCACAGGGACACCCAACCGCTCGCGCAGCTTCCGCGTCGTGATCCGTATCCCCGATGAACAGCGCATCGTTCGGGTCGATCCCGATCCGTCTGATATACTCCTTCGCACGGTCCACCTTGGAATGTCCCATGATATCGACCTGTCCGAGCATCTCCGTAAAAAACGGCGCCGCGCCGAGTTTCGTTGCCTGCCGGACCAGATCGTCCTGCTGCGTTACCGACAGCAGCGTCTGCGTGATCCCCGCGTTTTGAAACGCCGCCAACGCATCAAGTACGCCGCTGCGCAGCGCACAGCCGTCGTATCGCGCGTTGTAGCGCTCCATAAAGATCTCCGAAACCCGCTCGTATGACTCCGTTTCAAAGGTATACCCCATCATTTCATAATACGTCCTGATCGGAAATGAAAAGTGGTCGAGATACCATTCCTTCGTGATCTGCTTCATGCCG
>ONMC01000039.1 GCA_900318745.1 uncultured Eubacteriales bacterium | reverse complement strand
AGCTCGAAAAGGACGGCCTGAAAGTTCTGGGCAATGGTGAGCTCACCAAACAGCTTACCGTCAAGGCTGCAAAGTTCTCGAAATCCGCAGAGGAAGCGATCAAGAACGCAGGCGGAAACGTTGAGGTGCTCTGATGTTCAACACATTCATCAACGCGTTCAAGATTAAGGACCTCAGAAAGAAGATCCTCTACACGCTTCTTCTGATCGTGGTCTATCGTCTTGGCAGCGCGATCCCGATCCCGGGCGTAAACCTGGAAGCGTGGAGCGCAGCGACGAAGAATTTGTCGGCCATGTCCGACTTCATGAGCTTGATGTCGGGTTCTGCATTCTCGCAGTTCACGATCTTTGCAATGGGTATCTCGCCTTACATCACGGCGTCCATTATCCTGCAGCTTCTCACCATCGCGATCCCGGCTCTCGAAAAGATGAGCAAAGAGGAAGACGGTCGTCAGAAGATCGAGCGCATCACCCGCTATACGGGCGTCGGACTGGCGGTTGTTCAGGCAATCGGTATCGTTGTTTCCTACAATACCGCAGCGGGCACCGATGCAGCCGGCAACCAGCTCTACATCGTCAATCCGGACGGTTTCGTGCTTCGCCTTGCGATCATCGCGATCTGCGCGGCGGCCGGTACGGCATTCCTGATGTGGCTCGGTGAGCGCATCACGGAAAAGGGAATCGGCAACGGCATTTCCATTCTGATCTTTGCTTCGATCGTTTCCCGCGTTCCCGACTTCATCAAGGAGCGCATCAATGCGATCGCGGCGAATCCCGGCAGCGTGATGACCTGGGTCATCCTCGTGCTGACCATCGTCGTCATCCTTGCGCTGATCACGTTCGTCGTGTTCATCGACAAGGCAGTCCGTAAGATCCCGGTGCAGTACGCAAAGCGCGTTGTCGGCCGTAAGATGTACGGCGGACAGAACACGCACCTGCCCATGAAGGCGAATGCAAACGGCGTTCTGCCGCTGATCTTCGCCATGACGATCATGCAGTTCCCCGAGATGATCATGCAGTTCTTCTCGAGAGGCGGCAGCTTCATGAACTTCTGGTATCGCTGGATGGTCTCCTCGCCGAAAGTGTATGCGGACGGCGCGTATCAGGCGACCAGCGTCATGAGCGTGAAGGGCATTGCGTACAGCGGCATCCAGTATGCACCGTTTGTGTACTATGTCGTGTACTTCCTGCTGATCATCGCGTTCGGTTACTTCTACACCTCGATCACGTTCAACCCGGCCGAGATGTCGAAGAACCTGCAGCAGAACGGCGGCTTCATTCCGGGCATCCGTCCGGGCAAACCGACCGGCGAGTACCTCGGTAAGATCTCGAACCGCCTCACGCTGTTCGGATCCCTGTTCCTTGCCGTTATCGCGATCGTTCCGACGATCATCCTGAACATGATGGGCGTTACCAACATGTTCGGTGCAACTTCGGTTCTGATCATGGTCAGCGTTGCGCTGGAAACGACGGAACAACTCGAATCCCAGATGCTCATGCGGCATTACAAGGGATTCCTCAACTAAGCGATATGAAGCTGATCTTCTTAGGCCCGCCGGGTGCGGGCAAAGGCACGCAGGCAGAGCGCATTGCGGAGCGATATGAAATCGCGCACATCTCCACGGGCGACATGCTCCGAAGCGAGATCCGCAATGCCACTTTGCTCGGTGCGGAAGCAAAGGCATATCTCGATCGCGGCGAACTCGTCCCCGACAGCGTCATCATCGACATGGTGCGTGATCGCATTCAAAGGGAGGATTGCAAGAACGGCTTCCTTCTGGACGGTTTTCCGAGGACGGTCGTGCAGGCGCAAGCGCTGCAGGATTTCACCGATATCGACTTTGCGGTCAACATCGACGTTCCGTTCGAGCGTCTGGTCGCACGCATTTCCGGGCGCAGAATGTGCCCCGACTGCGGCGCGGCGTATCACGTTTCGTCCTACAAGGCAGAAACCTGCCAGAAGTGCGGCGCCAAGCTCTATCAGCGCGACGACGACAGGGAAGAAACAGTTGCAAATCGTCTGAAGGTCTATACGGAAAAGACAGCGCCGCTCATCGCGTACTACGAAACGCAGGGCAAGCTGTTCACCGTTGACGGCGACGCACAGATCGACGCGGTAACGGAAGAGATTATGAAAGGGCTTGATGCATGATAACGATCAAATCGGCTCAGGACATTGAGCGGATGAAGGCAGCAGGCAAGGTCGTCGAGGAAACGCTGAAGCTTCTCGAAAAGAGCGTATGCGTCGGGATCACGACCGGGGAACTGAACCGCATCGCAGAGGAATACATCCGAAGCTGCGGGGCATATCCGACCTGTCTGAACTACAACGGGTATCCCAAGGCGATCTGCATTTCAGTCAACGAAGTGGTCGTACACGGGATCCCCGGTCCGCGCAAGATTCAGGACGGAGATATCGTATCGTGTGATGTATGTGCAACCTTGAACGGCTTTGTCGGTGATGCAACGAGAACCTTCTGCGTCGGCAACGTCGCGGAGGAAACGAGAAAGCTCGTCGAGGTTACGAAAGAGTGCTTCTTCAAGGGCATCGAGTTTGCCCGTCCCGGATATCGCGTCTGCGATATCAGCAAAGCGATCCAGAATCATGCGGAATCGCATGGATACGGGGTCGTGCGGGAACTGACCGGTCACGGGGTCGGCAGACAGCTGCACGAAGATCCGGAAGTGCCGAACTTCTACTCGCCTCGCGCCCGCCAGCGTTTGCAGGCAGGCATGACGATCGCGGTCGAACCGATGATCACACTGGGCAGCAGGGAAGTCTGGCAGCTGGATGACGGCTGGACGGTCACCACGAGAGACGGAAAACCGGCGGCGCATTACGAGAATACGATCGCGATCACCGACGGCGATCCGATCCTTCTGACCTGTTCCGAGGCGCTCGTATGAAAGAGCTGACGCCCGAAAAGGGCATGATCGTTCTTTCGAGAGCGGGGCGCGATCGCGGACGCGCGTTCGTCGTCGTCGATGTGCTCGATTCCGAGTACGTGCTGATGGCGGACGGACGGCTCAGAACGCTCGATCGCCCGAAGAAAAAGAAGCGCAAGCACCTTTTGAAGGGATCCGATGCGCAGATGGAATTCGGGTCGCATCCGCTGGACGCGGATGTCCGGAAATTCCTTCTGTCGCAGGGGTTCGAGAACGACCGAAAAGAATAAAGGAGGGATATCGTTGTCCAAACAGGATGTCATTGAAGTGGAGGGTGTCGTAACGGAGGCGTATCCGAACGCGATGTTCGAAGTCAAACTCCCGAACGATCATAAGATCCTCGCGACCATTTCGGGCAAGCTGCGTATGAACTACATTCGCATCCTTCCCGGCGACAAGGTCACCGTTGAGCTTTCGATGTATGATTTGACCCGCGGCCGCATCACGTGGCGCGCCAAGAATTAAGAAGACAGAAAAGATTTTAAAGGAGAAAAGCTATGAAAGTCAGACCGTCTGTGAAACCCATTTGCGAGAAGTGCAAGATCATCAAGCGCAAGGGCCGCGTCATGATCATTTGCGAGAATCCGAAGCATAAGCAGAAGCAGGGCTAATCCCATCGGGAATATACTTGCGGGGCGGCTGGCGCGAAAGCGCAACCCGCAAGCGTATATAGATCCAATTTTTCTAAATTTTTACGGAGGTAGAGAAACGATATGGCACGTATTGCTGGCGTAGACCTTCCGAGAGATAAGCGAGTCGAGATCGGCTTGACCTATATCTACGGGATCGGTCAAACAACCGCTTCCAAGATCCTCGCAGAAACCGGGATTGACCCCGATATCCGCGTTCGTGATCTCGAAGAAAGCGATGTCAACAAGATCAGAGATTATATCGACCACAACCTCAAGGTTGAGGGCGATTTGAGACGCGAAACCTCGATGAACATCAAGCGGCTGGTGGAGATCGGCTGCTATCGCGGGGTTCGTCACCGCAAGGGACTGCCGGTTCGCGGTCAGTCCACGAAGCAGAACGCTCGTACCCGTAAGGGCCCGAAACGTACGCAGGGCGGTAAGAAGAAGTAAGGAGGAGCTGAAAAATGGCAGGAAAAGCGAAGATTAAGAAAGTCGCAACGCGTAAGCGTCGTGAGAAGAAGAACATCGAGCGCGGTGCCGCGCACATTCGCTCCTCTTTCAACAACACGCTGGTGACCATCACCGACACGCAGGGCAACGCGATTTCGTGGTCCAGCGCAGGTTCCCACGGCTTCCGCGGGTCCCGCAAGTCCACGCCGTTCGCCGCGCAGGTCGCATCCGAAGCGGCGGCAGTCGCTGCGATGGAGCATGGTCTCAAGACGGTTGAAGTGTATGTAAAGGGCCCCGGCTCCGGCCGTGAGTCCGCGATTCGCGCGCTCCAGTCCGCGGGTCTGCAGATCGTGTCCATCAAGGACGTGACGCCGATCCCGCACAACGGCTGCCGTCCGCCGAAGCGCAGAAGAGTGTAAGGAGGATTCCAAAATGGCAAGATATACAGGTTCTGTTTGCAGACAGTGCCGCAGAGAAGGCACCAAGCTGTTTTTGAAGGGCGACAAGTGCTACACTGACAAGTGCCCGATGACCCTCCGCCATACCCCTCCGGGAATGCACGGCCAGGGCAGAAAGAAGCAGTCCGAGTACGGTCTGCAGCTTCGTGAGAAGCAGAAGGTCCGCCGCGCATACGGCATCCTCGAGTCGCAGTTCCGCAAGTACTACGACATGGCTTCCAACATGAAGGGCGTCACCGGTGAGAACATGCTGTCCCTCATCGAGCGTCGTCTCGACAACGTTGCGTATCGTCTGAACTTCGGCGAATCCCGTCCGATGGCGCGTCAGATGGTCACCCACGGTCACGTATACGTGAACGGCAAGAAGGTTGACATCGCGTCCTATCAGGTCAAGGTCGGCGACGAGATCACGATCCGCGAAAAGAGCCGCGACATCCCGTTCTTCAAGACCCTCCGTGAGGAAGGCGCAAAGCGCACGATCCCGCAGTGGCTTGAGCTGGATGCGGAAAACCTGAAGGGCCGCGTCGTTGCGCTGCCGAAGCGTGAGGATATCGACCTGACGATCGAAGAGCACAACATCGTCGAGTTCTACTCGAGATAAGCCGAACAGGCGAACCGAAAACGACATCACCGAAGGAGGGTACACACATGATAGAAATGGAAAAGCCCAAACTCGAATGCGTCGAAAGCGCTCCGAACTACGGCAAATTCGTCGTGGAACCGCTCGAGCGCGGATTCGGCACAACCCTGGGCAACTCGATGCGTCGAGTATTGTTAAGCAGTCTTCCCGGTGTTGCTGCAACATCCATTCGCATTGACGGAGTTCTGCATGAGTTCTCCACGATCGCGGGCGTCAAGGAAGACGTGACCGAGATCATCCTGAACCTCAAGCAGCTGATCTGCAAACTGCACAGCGAAGAACCGAAAAAGGTCATCATCGACGCGATCGGTCCCTGTGAAGTGAAGGCGGGCGACATTCTGCCCGATTCCGAAGTTGAGATCATCAATCCGGATCTGCACCTTGCAACCATCGATGCGAACGGCAGGCTCCATATGGAGATCGTTCTGGATCACGGAAGAGGATACGTCGTATCCGATCGCAATAAGCGGCCCGATATGCCGATCGGCGAGATCGCGGTCGATTCGATCTTCACCCCGATCACGAAGGTCAACTTCACGGTCGAGAATACGCGTGTCGGTCAGATCACGGACTTTGACAAGCTCACGCTTGAGCTCTGGACCGATGGCAGCATCGAACCGCAGGAAGCGGCGTCGCTGGCTGCAAAGATCCTCACCGAGCATCTGCTTCTGTTCATCAATCTGACGGATCACGTACAGGACGTCGAGATCCTCAAGGAGAAGGACGACAAGAAGAAGGAAAAGATCCTTGAAATGAACATCGAAGATCTGGACCTCTCCGTCCGCTCCTACAACTGCCTCAAGCGCGCAGGCATCAATACCGTCGAGGAACTGGTGCAGCGTGATGAGGACGAGATGATGAAGGTTCGCAATCTGGGACGGAAATCTCTCGAAGAAGTACAGCAGAAATTGGCGCAGTTGGGTCTGTCCCTGCGCACGAACGAAGATTAAGGAGGAAACACAATGGCAAACCGTAAATTGGGGAAACCCTCTGACCAGCGTGTTGCATTGCTCAGAAATCAGACCACGGCGCTTCTCTGGAACGGCAAGATCATCACGACCGAAACGCGCGCGAAGGAAATTCGCAGCATTGCCGAGAAACTCATCACCCTGGCTGTGAGCGAGTACGAGAACAGCGATACCGTTGAGAAGGAAACGTACAACGAGAAGGGTCAGATCGTGAAGGTCGAGAAGCAGCAGGACCGTCCGTCCAAACTGCATGCCCGCCGTCAGATCATGGCGTATCTGTACGACATCCCGGAGCCCAAGAAGCAGGACGAGAGCAAGAGCGAGTACAAAGAGCGCACCAAGGACGCAAGATATCCCGTCGTGGAAAAGCTGTTCCGCGAGATCGCGCCGAAGTACGATGCACGCATCAAGGAAGGCAAGAAGGGCGGCTACACCCGCATCACCAAGCTCGGACCGCGCCGCGGCGACGCAGCCGAAATGGTTGTTCTGGAGCTTGTCTGAACACTGCAAAAAGCAAAGGACCTGTTAAATGACAGGTCCTTTTGTGTGTCAGTCGCAGTTTGCATCGTTCCAGTTCAGCAATTCGTTCGGTGTCGTTCCGAGCGCCCGACAGATATAGATCAGCTCGATATCCGTTACAAACCGTTTACCGCTTTCGATCCGCTGTATGGCGTTTTTATCGACGTCCAGTCCGAGGATCTGCAGTCGGTCGGCGAATCCTCTCTGCGAATACCCGAGTTTCTTTCGCCGCGCAGCAAGTCCGGCGCCGATCAGATTATTCGTTCCGTTGTTCGACTTATTGATAAACAAGCACCGTACCTCCGAAAAATGACATTCACTGCTTGTCATTTTTCTTATCATATGGTATGATACTTCCTAATATGACATTCACAAGATGTCAAACGAACAGAAAGTCGATGATTGAAGCGGGAACGACATGCCGGACGGCAGCTTTTCGCGGGTGAATCGAAAGGAAAGGGTCGTCGGATCCGGTCAAAAAACGCATCGATTTGATACAGTTTACATCACTGAGCTGCTGATAATCGTATATTTTTGGAAAAACGTGCAAAATATACAAATATATGGGAAATGAACGGTTGACAATTCGGATGATGCGTGTTATCGTTAACAAGGACCGCGATATTCAATAAACAGTGGATTCCGATCGGCAGTTTGGATGGATCGCGTCCGTCCGCGAATTCACGGTTTTCTCCACACACCTCCGTGCATACGATGATGCGACGCGACCCATCCAAATTGCCGTCAGAAGAACTGCCGAACAATCGGCAGTTCTTTTTGTATGCCGTAAACAGAGATAAAGAAAGGAACTGCGATCAACAGTTCCTTTGAAAGCGTTGTCTGTTATGCGACGTGCGGCACCAGCATCAATGCAAGACCGAACAGCAGCAGCAGGGAGGTCACATCGACGATGGTGGTGATGAACGGACCTGCCATGACAGCGGGGTCGAAGCCGATCTTCTTTGCCAGGATCGGCAGTGTGCAGCCGATGAACTTTGCAAGGAACACGGTGCACATCAGAGCGATCGAGACCGTCAGCGCGATCAGCAGATAGGGTGCGAACTGATCGTTGAAATTGTTGTGGTAGGTAATGACGTACATCAGCATCATCTTGCCGAAGTTGATGACGGCAAGCGTTGCGCCGGCAAGCACAGAGATGCGGCATTCCTTGAAGATGACACGCGGCAGATCGCGGAATTCGATCTCGCCGAGGGAGAGACCGCGGATGATCGTAACGGACGTCTGATTGCCCGCGTTTCCGCCGGTATCCATCAGCATCGGGATGCAGGCAAGCAGCATGGCGCTGATGAAGGGCAGAAACTGCTCGCTCATCAGGTTGCTGAAGTGGTTGATGACCAGCTCGGTGAAGATCGCGGCGATCATCAAAATGGACAGCCACGGGATGCGGTGGACGTACAGCGAGAGCACGCCGGTCTTGAGGTACGGCTTGTCGGACGGCGTGATAGCAGCCATCTTTTCGATGTCCTCGGTTGCCTCTTCCTGCAGGACGTCGATCGCGTCGTCGACCGTGACGATACCGACGAGACGGTTTTCGCCGTCCACGACCGGGATCGCGATGAGGTCGTATTTACTGAGCATCTGCGCAACGGTCTCCTGGTCGTCCAACGTCTTGCAGGAGATCACGTTCTGATCCGCGAGATCGCCGATCTGCATATCCGGCTGGGCAAGGATCAGCCTGCGGATCGTGACATACCCGTAAAGCGTACGGTCTGCACGGGTCACGTAGCAGATGTTGATCGTTTCCTTATCGATGCCGGTGCGGCGGATCGCTTTGATCGCGTCCTCGACCGTGATGTTCGGACGCAACTCGACGTATTCGGTCGTCATCATGCTGCCCGCAGAATCGTCCGGATATTTCAAAAGCTCGTTGATCAGCTTGCGCGTATCGGGGTCCGCCTGCGCAAGGATCCGTTTCACGACGTTTGCCGGCATCTCTTCGACGATGTCGACGGCGTCGTCGATGTACAGCTCGTCGATGACGTCCTTGAGCTCGCTGTCGGAAAAGCCCTTGATCAGCATTTCCTGCGAGTCGCTGTCCATTTCGACAAAGGTATCCGCCGCCAGCTCCTTGGGCAGCAGGCGGAACAGCCGCGGCAGCATCTCGGGCTCGAGATCTTCAAACAGCGCGGCAATATCCGCTGCGTTCATCGTAACGAGAATGTCGCGCAGCGTTCCGTATTTTTTGGATTCGATCAGTGCGGTGATCGCGGTTGCTAAATTTGCCATAGCAGTCTTCCTCCTTTTGATATGATCTGGAGCAAGACCCGCAGGAATGAATCAGTTCCGGTGCGGCTGCCATAAGGGCACATCCGAAGCCGTTCCGTTTATCAGCGGGTTTGCAGAACCGTTACTACTGCCGGCGTCCATGACAGCCACCTCCTTGTTATAAAATGGATTACAGAATACATGAGGATCTTTGAAAACAACGCGATTCTCACGATTCTTTCCTTATTTTATTCCGTTCGTTCCGTGTTGTCAACGGAAAAGTTGCTTTTTCCGAAAGGATGTGGTATCATGTGCAGATTCAAAGGAGTACGGTATGAAACTGCTCAACAGTCCGTGGCCGTGGGCGGCGCTTGCGCTGATGAACACGATCACGTTCCTTGTCTATGCGATCGATAAGCACATCGCCAAGAGCCGGAAGGGCGGGCGGCGCGTGCCGGAACGGACGCTGATCGCGCTGTCATTCTGCGGCGGCTGTATCGGAGCTCTGTTCGGCATGTTTTTGCTGCGGCACAAGACGAAGCATGTCAGGTTCCGGATCCTTGTGCCGCTTTCGACGCTGATCTGGGCGGCGGGCATCACGGCATGGATCCTGTTTGCACTTCATATCATTTGATTTTAAACGGAACGTTTTCGGAAAAGACGCATTTATGACGCATTTGCATTGTATAATGCGAATATCAAAACGGGGGTTTTCCCCGATTGAAGGAGGACACATATGAAAAAACAAATCGGTATCGTGCTTGCGATGCTGTTGTGTATCATGATGCCGCTGTCCGCGTTGGCGGAGGGCGAGAAAGAAACGGACGCGGAGGAAGCGATCGAAGAGACCGTAACGGCACAGCCGGAGACGACCGAACCGACAGAACCGGAATCGACGCAGGAAGAAACCGCGACGGAGGAGTCGGAGACGACGGAACAAGCGACCGAAGAGCCGACGGAAGCCGCGACGGCGGAACCGGAAGCGACGGAAGAGATCGCAACGGCACAGCCGGAGGCGACCGAAGCCGCGTCGGATGCGATCGTGATCTCGCCGGCGCAGGGCGACGGCGTCGTTTATAAGGACCTTTTGATGAACGCATTCGATCAGACACAGTTCGGCAAAAACGAGTCGCTGCGCGCGCAGATCGCAAAGATCCTTTATCGCGACGAGGTGACGGTGACGGCGGACAATTATAACCGCATCCTTCTGCTTGCAAAGGACGCGATCCATTCCGAGAGCCTGTCGGAGAATGCTTCTCTCGACCATTATACGGATGAAGACTTTGCGGTCGCGGCTTCGCTGATCGACAGCGTGTGCCGCGAACTGGGGCTCGGCTATTCGATCGATCCGAGCAATGATTCGCAGAACGAGTATGCGCGCGTACTGACGATCACCAAGAACGGCAAGGTGCTCGGCAAGATCAACAGCGACGCCAAGACGGACATCGGCGAGCGCCCGCCTGTGGGCTGGATCATCGGCGGCGGCGTGCTGATCGGCGGCGCGGCGGTGCTCGGACTCATTCTGGTGTTCGCGGTCAGCAGAAAGAAAAGGACGGCGTAAGCAATGAGCGCAAAAACGAGGTTTTCTGCCGGGAAGGGGTTTGCAATCGCGCTGCCGTTTCTGCTGTTCTTTGCAGGCGTATTCTGCATCAGCATGTATCTGTTCCAGTCGGTGGTCGAGGAGACCGCCTATTTCGGTCTGCTCGTCGGCGAAACCGCGCCGCGCGAAGTGACCGATGAGGACACCGGCTTCACACCCGGGGTCAAGCCCGAAAGGCTCGAACGCATCCCGTCGATCGCGTACGGCAAGCAGTTTGCACGGCTGAATGTGACATGGGACGACAGCGGCTGGAGCATCGTGAACGTGCCGGTCTATCTCGGCGCGGACAAGCGTATTCTCAAAAAAGGCGCCGGCATGTCGTTCGGTTCCTATTTCCCGGGCGAGGGCAAATGTACCATCATTTCCGCGCACGTTACGCGCAGTTTTGCGGAGCTTGAAGACACGCCGATCGGCGCGATCGTGCAGATCGAGACAAATTACGGTCCCTATGCGTATCGCGTCGAGGAGAAAAAGACCTTCGGCGGGACCGATCGAAGGTATATGGATGCGGGACAGGACGCGGATCTCGTGCTGTATACCTGCTATCCGCGCGACAACAACGGCGAGCGGCGCACCGATCGCTGTGTATTGCTGTGCCGTCTGATCGACGGAACGGAGGTGTCGCAATGAGGTTCTTAAGAGGAATCGGCACGACAGTCGTTCTGATCGTGCTCTGCTTTGCACTTGTGCTGACGCTGGTCGCCGGTCCGCTGCGGCTGATCGTTCTGAACCCGTCGTTTCTGAAGACGTTCGTCCCGTCAAAATCCTACTGCGAAGAAATGCGTACGCGCATTTCGGATGATCTGGATCACGTTGCGATCCTGTACGGACTGGACAGCGGCGCGCTCGCAGAAGTCGTCACGGACGATTCGATCCGTACGTTCACAAGCGGGCTGATCGACGCGCTGTTTGCGGCGGAGAACAAGGATTCGCTGAACCTGCCCGCATATCCGGCGGACGGTTTTGCCGCATACCTCAGAGAGCATACGTCATACAGCGACAACGCGATCCGCGATTTTTCGGAGGACTGCGCCGCGGCGGTGACCGAGGACCTCTCGGCAATCGACGCAAGTCTGCTTGTCTCGAAGTTCACGGCGTTTCGCGACAGCACGTTCGTGAATATGCTGATCATTCTGTTCGGCGCGGGCGTTGCGCTGACGATCCTGATGAGCGTGATCCTGAAGCTCATGTATCTCGGACCGTCGCGCCGCGCGGGTTCCGTCCTGCTGTGGGGCGGATACTTCATGGGCATCACGCTCGTGCTCGTGCCGGTCATGCAGTTCCTGCTGTTCGACTATGTGGGACGGCTGAACATCACGGTATCGGCGTTCCGCACGATCCTGACGGGGCTTCTGTATACGGCGCTGTACGGATGGCTGATCGTTCTGCTCGTGCTGTTTGTGATCGTATCGCTGTTCCTTTTGATCGCGATCATCCGCGCCGCACGGAAGAAAAAGTAAAAAAACGCCGGTTTTCTCGGGCTTTTTCAAAAATAACGCTTGACAAACCGGAAGACCGTCATTATAATATTCATGGTTTTAAGCAGAGCACCCGCTCTCACCTGCCGGCAATTGCGCCGCGTCACGGTATCAAAAGGATTGATTGCGATAGTGGGTGCATGCTGTGCCCACTATTTTTGTTTGGAGGTGTTTTTTCATCGCTACGCAGGATATGCAGATCAATGAGGAGATCCGCGACCCCGAAGTCCGGCTGATCGACGAGAACGGACAGCAGCTCGGCATCATGAACGTGCGCGACGCGCAGCGCCTTGCGGACGAACGTGAACTGGATCTGGTCAAGGTTTCCCAGAATGTTCCGCCGACTTGCAAGCTTATGGACTACAGCAAGTACCGCTACGATATGATCAAGCGGGAAAAGGAACAAA
>ONMC01000044.1 GCA_900318745.1 uncultured Eubacteriales bacterium | reverse complement strand
CGGTGTTTTTGGACAGGATCGTGATGCCGCGCTCGCGTTCGAGATCGCCGCTGTCCATGATGCGCTCGGTCCCCTGTTCACTGCGGCGCAGTGCGCCTGCGTCCTTCAAAAGCTGATCCACGAGCGTCGTCTTGCCGTGGTCTACGTGTGCGATGATCGCAACGTTGCGAATATTCATAACATGTCCTCTTTCTTTCGGATTGTCTTGTTTTCTCAAAAATGAACCAAAATATTATACATCGCTTTTCTTTCGATTGCAAGCGTGTTATAATACAAACATGGAAAAAACAGATCTCTTTTCGGCTGAAGCCAAAAAACAGGCGCCGCTTGCCGACCGCATGCGGCCGCATACGCTCGATCGGTTCATCGGGCAGGAGCATATCGTGGGTCCCGGACGGCTGCTTCGGCGTGCGATCCTGACCGACTCTCTGTGGTCGTCGATCTTTTTCGGACCGCCGGGCACCGGCAAAACGACGCTTGCAAACATCATTGCCGAGACGACCGGCGCAAACTTTGTGCGCATGAACGCGGTATCGAGCGGCGTAAAAGAGCTGCGCAGCGTGATCGACCGCGCCGCGGACGAGCTGCGTCTGCACGGCAGACCGACCTATCTGCTGCTTGACGAGTGCCATCGCTGGTCCAAGTCGCAATCGGACGCTCTGCTGCCGGCGCTTGAGAACGGCACGATCCGGTTCATCGGCTCCACAACGGAGAATCCGATGGTCTCCATGACGAGCGCGATCGTTTCGCGATGCCGTGTTTTTCAGTTCTATCCGCTGAAGCCCGCCGACATCCGCAAGGCGATCGATCAGGCGCTGCACGATCGGGATAACGGATTCGGCGATCGTTCCGTCTCGCTCGATGAGGATGCATACGAGACGTTCATCGCGCTTTCAAACGGCGACTGCCGCAATGCGCTGAACGCTTTGGAGCTTGCGGTCCTGACGACCGAGCCGGATGAAAGCGGCACGATCCGCATCACGAAAGAGATCGCTTCGGAGTCCGGGCAGCGCAAGGTGATGCAGATGGACGATCAGCTGTTTTATGACATGCTCTCCGCGTTCTGCAAATCCCTGCGCGGCGGCGATTCCGATGCGGCGCTCGCGTGGTTTTCACGGCTGATCTATGCAGGCTGCGATCCGCGCATCATCGCGCGCCGTCTGATCGCGCATGCGAGCGAGGACGTGGGACTTGCAAACCCGCAGGCGATGGTGCAGGCGGTTGCCGCGGCGGAAGCCGTCGAGCTGATCGGTCTGCCGGAAGCGCGTCTGCCGCTGTCGCAGGCGATCATCTTCATCTGTGAATCGCCGAAGTCGGACAGCGTCGCCTCCGCGATGGGAGCGGCGTTTCACGATGCCGAAACGGGCGGCGTCTTTGCGCCGGTCCCCGTGCATCTGCGCGACACGCATTACTACGGTTCGGACCGGATCGGCGCCGGAACGGGCTATAAATACCCGCACGACTACCCCGCCCACTGGGTGCAGCAGCAATACATGCCGACGGAGCTTCTGGGAACGCAGTACTACGATCCCTCCGATCAGGGAAAAATAAACAGGCAAAAAACGGGACCGTTACGGTCCCGTTTTTTTCGTTCTGCTCATTCCAATCCGACGAGCCTCCGCAGCAGTTTCGAGGCATCCGACGCATCGATCGTCCCGTCGGTCTGCACGTCCGAAGCCAGCAGACGCGCATCCTTGAGTTTTGACAGCCTGACAAGATATCGCAGGATCAGCGAGGCATCGGTCACATCGACCTTCCCGTCGCCGTTCGCATCGCCGGTCAGCACAGTCGGCGCGTCGGAGCCGAGCGTCACGTAATCCTTCCAGATAAACGCGCCCTGCCCCGTGTTCCGATCCATCACATAGTACCATTTTCCGGAAAGATAGTACACATACAGCGGATTGCCTTTGTCGATCGAGTAAAGCTTCGTGAAGTTCGTCGACGGTCCGGTCCGGATATTCGAATCGTCCGCGTTGCATATGCCCTCCCGATATACCTTCGGATCGCGTTCATAATAGCTCGCATATGTCGCGCTGACATAACCGACTTTTCCGGTGCTGTCGTCACGTACATACAGCCAGCCGTCGCTTTCGGAGAACACGCTCAGGATCGTGCCGAGCTTCAGCGTGCCGAGCAGTGCCGTACTTGCGGACGGACCCTGCCGGAAGTTCAGCGAGTTCGCCGTGACGATCACCAGATGATCGACCTTCGGCAAGCCCGGATCGGACGGCGCAGGCGTCGGCGCGGCTGTCGGTTTCGGTGTCGGCGTCGGGCTTGGCGTCGGCGTTGCCGTCGCTCCGTCCTCATAGGTGAATGCAAAGGTCGCGTTCGATGTGATCGCCTTGCCGTTCGCGTCATACAGCGTCGCGCCGCGATAGTAGAATTTGAGCACATCGACGTACGAATAGCCCTGCTTTACCATCTCTTTCGCGCCGCGATGCGACAACCCCGTCCGGTGCCCGCTCGAAACGCCCCAGACAAGCTTCCACTCCTTTTGCGCCGTGCGCACCGCAAAGCATACCGTTCCGCTCGCAGACGGGGCGATCGCGGTTTTCAGTTCGGCAGGCGTGCAGGAGAACGAGACCTGTTTCTTTTTGCCCGCGCTGTCCTTGATCGTCAGCGTCCAGTCGTATCGGGTCTGCGGTGCCAGCGTACTCGGATAACGCGCCGTACCGTTCGGACTGTCCGGATCGTACAGACCGGTCAGCACATCGATCGAAACGATCTCCTTTGCGCTTGTTTTTTCGAGCAGAAACGCGTACAGTGCGGCGTCCGCTTCCTTCGGCGCATCGCCGCGGACCGTAAAGACCGTGTTCTTCGCGGAGCCTGCGAGATCGAACGGATCGTAGCCGAACCAGTATGCGCCGGCATTTGCCGTGCCGCCCCAGCGGATGCGCGGCGTGATGATCTGCCCGCCGTCGGCCGTGCTGTAATAGGTCTTGACCGTCTTTCCCTCGAACCGCAGCGTCTGATCCCATACGGCGTCAACCGCGGCGATCGTGTTCTTGTCCTCTTTGACATAGCCGTAATACAGCTGCGACTGCGTCGTGTCGTATACATCGAAATACTTGGATGCACGGGACTCGACCTCCGCAAGCGCGAATCCCTTCGCCGTGATCGTTTCGACCTTTAAAAGATCCGCCTTCGAGCTTTCCGACATTTCCCCGCTGACCACGCCGTAAAGGTAATGATGCATGTCCACATAATTGATCACGCGCAGGATCCCGCCGTCATTATAAAACACGAAATCTCCGTAATACACACGCTCGCCGTGCTTCGCGTTCTGAAAGGTCAGCACGGTATCGGCGCTCGTGCCGACGCGCACAAGGCGCACGGAATCGGCCGCGGTTTTCAGCGTACCCTTGGAGGAGTGCTTCACGGTGATCGTGCCGTTCTTCAGCGATGCGGTAACGGTCCCGCCCGTAACGGCCGTTCCGCCGACGCTGTATTTGCCGGAAAGCGAGACGCTGACCGTATCGGCATCTCCGGTCGACAGACGCACGCGCACGGTCGTATCCTGCGATTCACCGACGCTTACGTGCAGGAGCAGCAGCGGCAGCAGCAGGATCGCAATGAGAAGCATGCCGACGATTCGTTTCATCATCTTCCTCCTTTCGCGGATTTGTGAATCCTTTATATCACATTTTGCAGCAAAAAAGAACGCCCGAAGGCGTTAACGGAAGTATTATTTACAAGGATGACGAAACTTTGCCGCATTTTCGGCAGATTATGGCAGCGGCGCGAACACGCGCATGACCGTTTCCGCGGCTTTTACGCCGTCCACGGCAGCGCTGACGATGCCCCCCGCATATCCCGCGCCCTCTCCGACCGGATACAGTCCGCGATGCGAAACGGATTCCATGCCCTCGTCCCGCAGGATCCGCAGCGGCGAGGACGTGCGGCTTTCGACCGCGGTGAGCACCGCATCCTCCATATCATATCCCTTCAGCTGCCGACCGAACGCACGAATCCCTTCGCGAATGCCGACCGCCGCAAAGTCCGGCAGGCAAGCCGACAGGCGCGTATAGCGCACGCCCGGACGATAGGTCGGTTCGACGGACCGGGACGGCTTGGAAACCTCGTCGCGCAAAAACGCGCCGACCGTCGATGCAGGCGCGCAGCCGTCCGCGCCGCCGCACAAAAACGTGTTGCGCTCCAGTCGGTCGAGATAGTTGAGTCCGTCAAGCGGGTGTGTGCCGAAATCGTCCGGCGTGATCTGCACGACCACCGCGGCGTTCGCGTTCTTTCCGTCGCGCGCAAAATTGCTCATGCCGTTGACGACGACCTGTTCCGGTCCGCTCGCGCTCGCAACGACCTGTCCGCCCGGACACATGCAGAACGTATAAACGCCACGCTCCCCGCTCTTTGCGGTCAGGCGATACTCCGCTGCGCCGAGTCGCGGATGGTTTGCCATCGGTCCGTACTGGCTTTGATTGATCATCGCCTGCGGATGCTCCGCGCGCACGCCGATCGCGAACGCTTTCGGCGCCATCGAAACGCCCTTGTCCCAAAGCATGCGCGCCGTGTCGCGTGCGCCGTGCCCGATCGCAAGGATCAGCGCCGCACACGGTTCCCATTCCGTCGCCTCTCCGTGCCGCAGCAGTACATGCGATACTCTGCCATCTTGCATTCTGAGATCGCACAGCGTCGTGGAAAACCGCACTTCCCCGCCCGCCTGCTCGATGCGTTTCCGAAGACGTCCGACGGTTTCACGCAGGCGGTCCGTGCCGATATGCGGCTTTGCAAGATAGCCGATCTCTTCCGGTGCGCCGCATTCGATCAGCGTTTTCAACACGCCGTCGATATGCGGATCGCGGATACGCGTCGTCAGCTTGCCGTCCGAAAACGTGCCCGCGCCGCCTTCGCCGAACGCCACATTGCTGTCCGGATCCGGTTCCCTGACGCCGCCGCACCAGTAGCGTTCCACATCTTTGACACGCTCTTCGATCGGGCGTCCTCGTTCGATCACCAGCGGACGGTAACCATGCTTTGCGAGCGTCCATGCCGCAAACAGTCCCGCAGGACCGAGCCCGACGACGATGATCCTGCCGTTTTGCCGTTCGCTGCCGAACACCGGCGGTTCTTTTGGCGACGCATCGACCGGTTCCGCGCCGAGGCGCGCGTTGTGCAGTACGCGCTTCGCCGCTGCATCCGTCAGCGTCAGTTCCGCGTGAATGCAGTGAAAGATATCCTGCTTTTTGCGCGCGTCAAGCGCCTGCCGCACGATGCGCATCCGGATCAGCGCGTCGCGCGGAATATCGAGTTTTTTACAGCAGGAAGCGGCGAACGATTCGTCCGTCGCATCAAGCTCGCGTCTTAAGTTTTTGAGATAGATCGTTTGCATATGAAAACGGGGGCGGATCCGCCCCCTTCCGTTATTCTGCCGTGATCAGAGTGACCGATTCCGTATCCGTCTCTGCCGAAACGGTCAGATCGTCGTTCGTTCTTCCGTCGACCGTCACGCGGATCGGCACGGTGTGCGTGCCCGCCGCGTAGCCGTACAGATCGACCGTTGCGGCAATGCGATCCTCGTTGAACGCTTTGACCGAGCTGGCCGGTCCGCTGACGGAAACCTTGACCGTCTTCTGAATATCCTCCGAGAGTGCAAGTCCTTCGTCGATGTTGCGGAACGTGATCGGTACCTCGAATTCCGCGGAAGCCGTCAGCTCCGCCACCGTCATCGTAACCGTAATCGTCTTGTTGAAGTTCGCAGCGGTTTCCACACCGTCCGGAAGGATCAGCTCGACCGCCGTCGGCGTATTGCGCATGCCGGGCGTCGCCGTGATCGTCGTCGTGGTGACCGAATCGATCTGATCGAGCGTCGCACGGTCGCCGTACAGGATCACTCTGTTGCGCGAGAGAACATAGTCCCATGTATACCCGTCTTCGAGCGACTGGATCGACGGAACGATGTCGACCTCCTTGTATGCGCGCACGGTCACGCGAACACCGATCGTGAACGATTCGCCGGTGGTTGACGTGATATCTTCGAGGCGCTGATTGGAGCTGTCATAGAACTGCACCGGCAGCACGCAGTCGTACGTGTTGGCAAGCGTCTCACGGTCCGCGGTCGGGAAGGAATCGAGATCGACCGTCGCTTCGCCGCGCACGACCTGATCGAGCATCGACTTTTGTCCGCGCATCGAGATCGAAAGACTGCTCGGCACCTCGACCGTGAAGCCCTCGGGCAGGCTGCCCGTGTACTTGACCGAAACCTGCACGTTGTTGCGCGAGGAAAGTCGTGCGATCTCCAGGTCGACGGACGGCACCTGAATGCTCTGCAGCGTGCCGTATTCGGAAGCGATGGTCGTCTGCACGTCAAACTTGATCGTCTTGCTGTTTTCCTCGGGATCCAGCGTGATCGCACGATTCGAAAGGTCGACGAAGCATGACACGCGCGAGGCATCCAGTTCGTTGTGCTTGTTGATATGGCACAGCACGTCGACGTCCGTCGTGCCGATGTCGCGGGTCAGGAGCATGTATCCTCTCGCATTCAGCACTTCCTCGCCCGTGATCGAAATCTCCACGTCGCGGATCCGCTTCGTGTACTCGGGGTTCTCAACGGACAGTACGTAGCCCCACAGCATCACCGCAAACAGCAGCGATACGACTTTCAAAAAGATGTTCTTGGTAAAGAGATTCTTCAGGAACCGTCCCAGGGCGGAGAAAACCTTTTGTCGCTTCGTCATGTTACGCCTCCTTCTTCTTGCGGTTCCACGGAAGCACAAACGACTGATCCTTGGAAAGCAATCCTTCAAGCGTATCGGTCAGCGCCTTGTCGTCGAGATAACGGATCAGTTTGCCTTCGCGCGCAACCGAGATCGCGCCGGTCTCTTCGGACACGACGATGACCACACAGTCGGACGCAGCGGAAACGCCGATCGCCGCACGATGGCGTGTGCCGAGTTCCCGCGCGACCTTGGTATCGTCGGACAGCGGAAGCAGACAGCTCGCCGCAATGATCGTTGCGCCGCGGATGATGACCGCACCGTCATGCAGCGGTGTGTTCGGCTCAAAAATGTTCTCGACCAATGCACCGGAAAGCGCGGCGTCCAGCGCAACGCCCGTCGCGGCGATGTCGCCGAGACCGGAACGGCGTTCAAACACGAGCAGCGCACCGACGCGCCGTTTTGCAAGATGCAGGATCGAGCGCTTCAGGTCCTGAATGAGCCTTCGCGTATCCGTTTCGTCGGAGATCACGCCGAGCTTTGAGATACGGTGCGAGCCGATGCGTTCAAGCACGCGACGCAGCTCAGGCGTAAACAGAATGAACAGGATCAGAAAAATGGTACCGCTTGCCAGGATGCTGTCAAGGATCCATGAGACCGTCGTCAAGCCGAACAGACGCGCCAGAATCGATACCACAAATAAGAGCCCGATGCCCTTCATAACCTGGTATGCGCGCGTCTCTCTCGTCCACTCCAGAACTTTATAAAGAAAGATCATGATAATGAGGACGTCAATGATGATGCTCGCCAATCCGCTCGGCTGTTTCAGCACGTTGAATACCGTTCGGAAAATGCTGATCAGTTCCGACAACGCAGTCGCCTCCTTTTCACGTCTGTTCCACAGATGTATACCGACATTTGTACAGTATAGTATACCACAAATGCGTTAGAATTGTCACGTAATTATTACAAATTCAAGCGAATTTGTTCCGCATCCCGCATCAGCTTACAATATATAATCACCGTCGGGATCATCAGCAGCGCCGCAAGCGCGAGCGCGACCCATCCCTGCCGAAGGATCAGCACCGGAACCGCCGTGACGAGCACCATGCCGAAACAGATCAGCATCATGATCAGCACCGAGCCGCCCTGCTTGACGACTTCCGTTTCCGTTTTCCAGTTCAGCCGCGGCATATTGGCGTTGACGAGAATGCCCGTCACCGTCGAGCACAGCAGCGCGGCGATCGGCAGCAGGAACATGCCCAATACGTCGGCAGGATGCAGAACCGAACGAAACGCGATCGCAAGGATCGTCGCCGCAATCAGCATCACCGGACCGAACAGCAGCAGATTGACCGCCATTTTGGCGCGCAGCCAAAGCGCAGCGGGAAACGGCAGATGCTTGCTGATCCAGATCCGCTTCCCCTCCATCGAAACGGCGGAGCTCGTCGTCGGCGAAAGTGTCGCGCAGAAGATCATCACGCAGATCAGGATACCGCCCGCAGCACGTTCCATGCCGACCGACGCGAGAATATCCAGCGCACGTTTCGAAAAGACCGCCCCGGCAATGCCGAGAAGCAGGATCATGATCGCACCGATGATCGTGTTTAAAACCCATGCCGTGCTGTCAAAGAAGCGCTTCAGCTCGATCATGAGAAGCGCATGGCTTACGCTGTGCCGGCGAAGTCCCGAGAGCCGGTAGTTCCTGACATGATACCCCGACGTCAGCCGGTCATGCACCCAAAGGAGCGAACGGTTCAGGATCCATACGTACAGCGCGCAGAGCGCGATCGAGCCGAGCGAGAACAGCAGAAAGCTCGGCACGGATCCGATCGATGCGGCGGCGAACCACTGTGCCGGCGGATAAATGCGCGAAAGCGTGCGCGAGATCCCTTCCACATCCGAAAAAATGCGCTTCGTGAGCCGCGGCATCAGATATGCGCCCGCAATGAACACGAGCAGGAACACCGTCTTGATCGTCGATGTGATCGCCTTTTTATGCTTGCTCTTTGCGAACGCAACGCCGACCAGGATATCCGCGGCGCTCCCGACGATCAGCGGAAGCACCGGCACAAGCAGTACCATCAGCACATACGCGGGATAAAACCAAAGCGCCGGCTTTGCGAAGATCGCATACACGACGCCGCACGGCAGCAGAAACGGCAGCGTATAAACCGCTTCGACCAGATACAGTGCGAGGAACCTTGCGAGCACAACGGTCGTCGTGCGGACCGGCATGCCCATCAGCGTATCGAAATCCTGAAACGCGGACAGCGTGGCGCTGCCCTGTGAAAACGCCATGACGAGCGCGAAGACGCTTGCCATCGTGCACATCAGCAGAAACGGCGCTTCGGAAACGCCCTGCAGAAGAAAGATCGAAGCGGCGTTCGTCGCGGACATAAAGCCGTACGTCACCGCAATGATGCCGATCGCAACCACGCCCATGATCGCGTTCTTTTTCTCCCGTGCGTCTTTCGAGTGCCGCATCACCGAAAAACGGAAGATGCTGTTCACATACAGCTTTACGAGGATCCAAAGCGCTCTCATGCGTCCGTCAACTCCAAAAACAGATCTTCGAGTGACTGGTTGCCGCGCACCTCTTCCATGCTTCCGGATGCGATCAGCTTGCCCTGCTTGATGATCGCGATCTTGTTGCAAAGCTTTTCCGCGACCTCAAGCACGTGCGTCGAAAAGAAGATCGCGCTGCCGTTGTCGACCAGTTCGTGCATAACGCCCTTGAGCGTGTGCGACGCTTTCGGGTCGAGCCCGACGAACGGTTCGTCCAGCATCAGCAGTTTCGGCTGCTGTACCAGCGCACCGATCAGCGCAAGCTTCTGACACATGCCGTGCGAATACGAGCTGACGAGGTCGCCGAGCTTGGATTCGATCTCGAACATCGCCGCGTACTTTGCGATGCGCTCGCTGCGCGTTTGCGTATCGATGCCGTATATGTCGCAGAGGAAGTTCAGATATCCGGCGCCGGTCAGAAAGCCGTACAGATCGGGGTTGTCCGGGATATACCGCATGATCCGCTTCGCTTCGAGCGGATTCGTCCGGATCGAAATGCCGTCGATCGTGATCTCGCCCTGCTCAAACGGCAGGATGCCGGATACGCATTTTAAGGTCGTCGTCTTTCCCGCACCGTTGTGCCCGATAAAGCCGTAAATATCGCCTGCCTCAACGGTCAGGTTCAGTCCGTCCACGGCAAGCGGTCCGCTGCCGTATCGTTTCGATAAGTCCCGAATAACAAGCATATGCGATTCTTTCTCCTTGAATGATCCGAATGAAACCCGCCTCCGCCGGTTTCTAAGCCTCAGCATACATGCTTTGCCCGTTGTGTGCAAGACGCTTTGCTCCGAAAAAACAGCGGTTATTTCGGCGTTTCCGAACGATTATTCTTCCTCTTTCTGACGATACAGCACGAGTTTTCTGCCGATGCACTGAATGACCTCGGCCTGCGTTGCCTCCGCCAGCTGCTCCGCCGCTTCCTTTGCGGACAGTTCGCTCGTTTCGAGCACGGAAAGCTTGATGATCTCGCGCTTTTTCAGCGCTGCGTCGACCGCTTCGATGAGCGTCTCCGTGATGTTTTCCTTGCCGATCTGAAAGATCGCGGTCAGCGTGTTTGCCTGCTTGCGAAGCTCCGCACGTTCTTTGCCTGTCATATTCGTATCTCCTTAATCCGTAAAATCAAATTCCCATTCGCCGAGACGGATCGTGTCTCCGTCCTTCGCGCCCATCTCTCTGAGTGCGGAGATGATGCCCGTTTTGATCAGAAGCTGCTGGAAGCGGCGCATCGAAACGTCATCCTCCGGGTCTGTGGTGTCGAGGATGCGTTCCACGTCGCCGCCCTCGACTACATACGCGCCCGCATCGTCGCGATGCACGGTAAATCCCTTTTCGTACTGCGCTTCCGTGACGAGATCGGTCTCATCGTACACGCGCACCGGAGGCAGCGTGTCCAGCAGTTTCAGAATCGCGTCGAGCATCGGTTCGAATCCCTGCACCGTCGCCGCGCTCACGGCAAACACCGGGATCCCTTTCGGTTCCAAGTCCGCTTTGATCCGCGTAAGGCCTTCCTCCGCGCCCGGGATGTCCATCTTATTGCAGACGACGATCTGCGGCAGAGCCGCCAGCGCATCGGAAAACTTTTCCAGTTCCCGGTTGATCTTGTCGTAATCGTCCAGCGGATCGCGCAGTTCGCTGCCCGACGCGTCAAGCACATGCACAAGGATGCGCGTGCGTTCGATATGCCGCAGAAAATCGTGTCCGAGCCCCGCACCTTCCGCCGCGCCTTCGATCAATCCCGGAATGTCCGCCATCACGAACGAACGTCCGTGCCGTGTCGCTACGCCGAGGTTCGGCTGGAGCGTCGTAAAATGATATGCCGCGATCTTCGGTTTCGCCGCCGTCAGCACCGAAAGGATCGTTGACTTGCCGACCGACGGAAGTCCGATGATGCCGACGTCCGCGATCGTCTTGAGCTCCAGCTCGACCTGCCGCTCCTCGGTCTTGATCCCGTTCTGCGCAAAGCGCGGCGCCTGCTTGGTCGCGGTCGCGAAGCGCGCGTTGCCCTTGCCGCCTCTGCCGCCGTACAGCACGATGCGCTGCTTCAGAGGCTCGCTCATGTCCGCGACGATGCTGCCGGTCTCGATATCGCGCACGATCGTGCCGACCGGGACCTTGATGATCAGGTCCTCGCCGTTCGCGCCCGCCTGCAGCTCGGCTCTGCCGGGCTCGCCGTCTTCGGCGCGGAAATGTCGATACCGTTTGAAATCCAAAAGCGTGTTCTGCTGCGGATCCGCGACGAACACGATATTGCCGCCCCTGCCGCCGTCGCCGCCGGAGGGTCCGCCTTTCATGACATATTTTTCGCGATGGAACGACGCACATCCGTCGCCGCCGTTTCCCGCTTTGATATAGATTGTTGCCTTATCGATGAACTGCATACTCACAAATCTCCTTTAGCGGGCACACGTCGCACTTCGGTCTCTGTGCCGCGCACACCTGACGCCCGTGATAAATGAGCCAGTGATGCGCCGCGCCCCAGTCGGTCTCGGGAATGTGCTGCATCAGCTGCTCCTCGGTATGTTCCACATCCTTTGCTTCGACAAGCCCGATCCGGTTCGAAACGCGGAACACATGCGTATCGACGGCGATCGCCGGCACGCCGAACGCGTTGGACAGCACGACGTTCGCGGTCTTTCGTCCGACGCCCGGAAGCTTCACAAGCTCTTCGCGCGTTTGCGGCACCTCTCCGTGATATTGCTCGACCAGGATCCGGCTCATGGCGAGGATATTTCTGCCCTTATTGCGGTAAACGCCGCAGCTTTTGATGTACGGTTCGAGCGTCTCGAAATCCAGCGCGGCGAACGCCTCCGCCGTGTTGTACAGCGGAAACAGCACATCGGTGCACTTGTTCACCTGCTTGTCCGTGCACTGCGCAGAAAGCATGGTCGCAACGAGCAGTTCAAACGGCGTACCGAAATGCAGCGCGGGCTTTGCGTCCGGATACGTTTCTTTGAGGATCCTCAGCACTTCCGTGCGGTTTTTTTCACTTAACACGCGCCGCCTCCATCGCATAGGTCGCCGCGATCGCACCGTCCGCGCACGCGGTCACCACCTGTCGCAGCGGCGTATTGCGCACGTCGCCCGCGGCGAAAACGCCCGAAACGCTCGTTTCCATATGCGCATCCGTTTCGATGCTGCCGTTTTCGGCAAGCTTCACCTGATCCGCAAACAGTTCGGTGCGCGGTACAATGCCGACCGCCACGAACGCGCCGTCGGTCGCGAGTTCGGAGATCTCGCCGGTCTCGCGGTTTTTCAGACGGATACCGGAAAGTTTGCCTTCGCCGAGAAACGCTTCCGGCACGCTGTTCCACACGAATGTGATGTTCTCCGCCGCCTTTGCCGCATCCGCCAGAATCGCGCTTGCGCGAAGCGCATATTAATCCGGTCGGGATACAAGATTTCCTATATATCTTACGTTTCTACCCGACCGAAATTGTCAATTGTCAATTATCAATTCCACAGAGCCGCCCTGAAGGGCGACTCTGTGAGCCTTAATTATTTATTGTCGTCAACGTCTGTGAAGTCGGCGTCGTATACGTTGCCGTCGTTTCCGCCTGCGGGGTTGCCGCCCATGTTGCCCATGTCGGGACCTGCCTGACCGGGCTGACCCTGCTGGGGAGCAGCCTGCTGATAAAGCTTTGCGGAAACCTCATAGAGTGTCTTCTGGAGATCTTCCTTGGCGGCGTCCATCATGGAC
>ONMC01000125.1 GCA_900318745.1 uncultured Eubacteriales bacterium | reverse complement strand
TCCTTCATCCTGCTGATGGGCATGGGCTATCTCGGCAGCCGGGAATTCGGCAACAACGCGACCATGAACTGGGTGGAAGAAGGCATCAACACCGCTGCGCAGCTCTGCATCCTCGCGGCGACCCGGATCCTGCATAAAGCGGGGCTTGCCGAAAGGGAGAGCCTTTGAGCATGGCAATCTCCGAAAAGAAACGCAGCATCGTGCGATTGCTCGCGATCCTGCTGATTCTGGCATTGATCGCGGGCGTCGCAGTCTATCTCGGGACCTATTATCATGCGTCGCCCGACGCGATGGAAACGATCGCGAACCCGCCTGCGGGCGTCACCGTTGAGACGGCGGACGGACGGATCGCCTTTGTTCCGGAGCATCCCACGGCGGGACTGATCTTCTATCCCGGCGGGAAGGTGCAATATGAGGCGTACGCGCCTCTGATGGCGGCGTGCGCGGAACGCGGGATCCTTTGCGTGCTCGTTCATATGCCGTGCAATCTGGCGGTATTCGCGCCGAACGCGGCGGACGGGATCGCAGAGCAGTATCCGGAGATAAACCGTTGGTACGTCGGCGGACATTCGCTCGGCGGAGCGTTTGCGGCGCGCTATGCCGCAAAGCATGCGGACGCGTTGGAAGGTCTTATCCTGCTTGCCGCGTACGCGACCGATGATCTCACGGACAGCGGACTTGCCGTTCTGTCCGTCGTCGGAACGGAGGACGGCGTGCTGAACGTCGGGAAGTACGACGCATGCCGGACAAACCTGCCTGCCGACGCGGAGGAATGCGTCATCGAAGGCGGAAACCATGCACAGTTCGGCAGCTACGGCGCGCAAAGCGGAGACGGAACGGCAAAGATCACGCCCGGTGAGCAATGGGCGCAGACCGTTTCCGCGATCGAAGCGCGAATGGGTGCAAAAGATACGGAGGATTGAATATGCGAGAAGTTCTGATTACCGCTATGCCCGTAACCATGTGGGTTTTAACAGCATTGAATTTGCTGTTTACGGTGCTGCTGTTCTGCCTTTGGCGGAAAACGAAACAAGTCTCCGCGCTTTGGATGGCGCTGGTGGCGTTCGGACTGTTTTACGACGCGCTGATTCTGTCGCTGGGGACCGTTCTGCCGGAAGGCGACGCACTGAAAGGATTGAGTCTGCCGCGATTTGTGCTGCACTGCGGATTGATCCCGCTGCTCTTTCCCGTTTGCGCAGAAGCGCTGGGAATCAGGGGCGTCGGGAAGAAGATCGTCTGGATCGTAACGATCCTGATCATGGCGGCGGGGATTGCCGCAGGCTTTGCCACGAAACTGGAACCGCAGGTTGTGGGCGGCGTGACCCGCTATGCGAGCGCCAAGGAGCTGACCCCCGGCTGGTCAACCGGCATCCAGAATGCGCTGAGCTACGGACCCATCGTGATATTGATGGTCTGCGGTCTGATCGTGTGGATCATGAAAAAACGCCCGGAGCTTTTCCTCAGCGGGCTTTTTATGTTCGCTTTCTCCGCTTTGGCGCCTGCCACCAAAAACATGGATCTGATGTTCTTTATCAGCATGTTCGGTGAGGTTCTGATGGTATTCTTCTTCTGGCTCTATGCGAAAAATCGGAAAGGAGCAAACAAATGAAAACGGTTGTGATTACGGGATCGGCAAGAGGATTCGGTCTCTGTCAGGCAAAGAAATTCAAAAGTCTCGGCTGCAACGTCGTGCTCTCCGACGTCAATGAGGAGAATCTCAAAAAGGCGGCGGCGGAGCTTGAGAACGTCGGACCCAAGGACACAAAAGTCATCCGGACGCTCTGCGACGTAACGGACTGCGAAGCGCTGCAGCGGCTTTGGAATCTGGCAAAGGAAACCTTCGGCACCGTGGACATCTGGGTCAACAACGCCGGCGTCAATTCTCCGGACAAGCCCGTCTGTGAGCTGACGCAAAAGGAGATCGGCTTTCTGCTGGACATCGATCTCAAGGGCACGATCTACGGTTCCAAGATCGCGTTTGCAGGCATGAAGGAACAGGGCTTCGGGCAGATCTACAACGTCGAGGGCTACGGCTCCAACGACGCCATGATGACGGGGCTCACGCTGTACGGCACGGCAAAGCGTGCGGTAACCTACTTTACGCGGAGTCTGGCGAAGGAAAGTCACGACGTGACCGGCGATAAGGTCTGCGTCTGCCGTCTGACGCCGGGCATCATGATTACCGACTTTATCAAGACCGCAAACGGCGGCGCGACCCGGATCGAGCTGCCGGAAAAGACCAAGAAAGTCTATAACATTCTCGGCGACTATCCGGAGACCATTGTGGAATACGCCGTGCCGCGGATGCTTCAAAACACGAAGAACGACGCCCGGATCATGTGGCTCACCAATCGTCGTGCGTTCGGACGCTTCCTCACCGCAGGCTTCAAAAAACGTGATTTCTTCTCCTGACGGACGGCTCGCACAGATCGGGATTGAACGCGAAAAACACAACCGTACAACCTGCTGCGCAAACACATAAATCGAGATGCTTCGATTCCTGTGCGTTTGCGCAGATTATTTGAAAAGAGTACCTCTCATAAAAAGTCCATCGCTAAATCAAAAAGAGGAGGTTTTGAAAAGCTTTTAAAACCTCCCCCTATACAATCGCTCTTTCCTTGCCGCTGCGGCAGATGTGCGCCGGATGCAGCGCTTTGGGAATCATTTGATCCGGATCACTTCTTCATCAGTCCGGCGCCGGCATTCCATGCCTTGCCGACCTTTTCGCCGACGACATAGTATCCGTTGCGGAACTGATCAAACAGGATCGCGTTGAGCTTCTCCGGCTCGACCTTGTTTCCTTCGCTGAGCACGGATTCCTCCGCCTTGACGTTGACGATCCTGCCCACGATGCCGTCCACATGATCGCTGTGGAGGAACTCCAGAAGCTCGCATTCCATCACGAGCGGGAACTCCTCGATGATCGGCGCATGGACCTTGTCGCTCGCGACGGCATGATAACCCGTCCGTTCGAACTTATCGTCGATCTTGTTGCCGGACGCGATGCCGAAGAAGTCCGCGACGTCCATGTGCGCGCGATCCGCGAGCGCGACGGTGAACGCTTTGCTCTCCTGAATGTTCAGCCAGGTACGCTTGCCTTCGCCGATGAACAGGATGATCTTGTCCTCGTCGCAGATCTGACCCCAGGCAACGTTCATCACATTGACCTTGTCATTTTTGTCATACGCCGCTACCATCAATACCGGCATCGGATACACCGCAGGAATGATGCCCAAATCCTTTTTCATTTTCGTTCTTCTCCTTCTTTGATCTGTTGTGTTCGTCACGATACACCGCCATTCCCCGCCTCTCGGCAGCGCTGCCGATGTCTTTTACAGTATAACAAAAACCGCACGAAATGCAAGAACCCGCATTCCGGTACCCTCTGCGCAGCCGCTGTGTACGGATAACGGATCTCACATCTTTCGACCCTTTTATCATAACCGATTTGTTATGAAACAAGCGTTCTTTTGGCATTTGCAATTATCCTGAAATTTGATATAATAAAGTATCGTTTTATCGAAATCCATGCAGGGAGGGCATCTATGCAAACCACATATGTGTGCGGTCACCGCAATCCCGATACCGACTCCATCGTTTCCGCCATGGCATATGCGCGGCTGATGAACGCACTCGGCGACAACGATTACGTCGCAGCGCGTCTCGGTCATCTGAACGATGAAAGCGCCTTTTTGCTGAAAAAGTTTCAGTTTGCGCCTCCGCTGTTTCTGCACACGGTCCGCACGCAGGTGAAAGACATCGATTTCGACCGTCCTCCCCTGCTCGGAACGCGCGTACCGGTGAGCTATGCGTGGGAAGTCCTTCAGAGCAAGACCGACAACCATGCGGCGCCGATCATCCGCGAGGACGGCTCGCTGTACGGGATCATCACCGCAAGCAGCATCGCCAACAGCGACATGGATTCCATCCGCCGTCCGTATATCGAACATGTGCCCGTCTTTAATCTGCTCTCCGCGCTCGAAGGGCGGATCCTGAACGAGGACGACGACGTGTTTGACGAGCTTTCCGGCGAAGTCGTGCTCGCCATGCCGATGTCCGGCGAGCCGCTGCGCGGCGTAAAACCCGGCTCGATCATTCTGTGCGGGCATCAGCCGGATATCGTCGAGAAGGCGCTGGATGGCAACCGTCAAAAAGCGGCGCAGATCGCATTTGGGGAATTCACAGAAATCGCGAAGCGCGCAGAATTCGTTCATGCTGATGACGACCTACGGACTCAAGGCGGATCTCTTCGTATTCGTCCTGTTCCTGGGACTGATCAGCTGGGGCATGTCCTACTGCCATGCATCCGACAGTAAGTCCGCGCCATTTGTGCTGGCGGCGTTTCTCGGGATGGTGGCGCTGTTCATCTGTTCACTCGATATCCTGAAGGTCCAGACCGAGGTCAACTACGCGTACTCGATCCTCCAGAAAAGTGCTTTTCACGAATTAGAGCCGGTCTATACCGATCC
>ONMC01000045.1 GCA_900318745.1 uncultured Eubacteriales bacterium | reverse complement strand
TTGTGCATGGCACCGTTTCGGCACCGCGTTCGGATCGTGCCTTTGGAAATGGCACCGAAAATCGCCCGATTTGGCATCATCCGAACATCTCCAATCCAGAGCGCAATAGTCTTTTGCTTTTCTCCAGGTCCTCCTCGGAGACCTCGAAGGAAAAGTCCGTTTCCGGCTCGTCCGGCTCATCCGACGCTGCAGCAAAGCTGACCTTCGAGAGCTCTTCCTTAAGCACGGCTCGGATCTGTTCGACCAGCGCGGCGTCCCGATCGCCCTCCACGATCTTTTCATAGATCGCTTGGATAATAAACGAATTGCGCGAGACGTTTTGTGTCTCGCGCAACCCATTCAAATATGCAACGATCATCCGGTCCTTTTCATTCTCCGGATTGAAACGGATATTGATACGATATTCTTTCATGTCACTTTGCCGCTTCCGCCATCAGCTCATAACCCTTGGCTGCGGCGCAGATATCGCCTTGCCGGACGATCCGCCCCGCTTTTCGCATTGCTTTGGTAATCGTCGCAAAATGCTCGATCAGACACCCGCCGCCTCCGGTCACGATCAGCCGCATGGTATTCTCATCGTATCCGTGTTCCCGCAGTCTTCGGAATATCCCATCCGTGTACGCCCTGACGATTGACTTGATCAATTTCAGATCCGATGCATCGATGTCCGCATCTCCGGTACGAATCATCTGCTCGATGATCGCGTCCGGGATTTCGCGCTGTGTCTTCTGGAGATACTGCTCCCGTACCATGAGCGTGCATTGATGGGTTCCGTACTTTTCGGTGAACATCTTCCCCGCCTGCGGCTGACCATTGACGATATACAACAGGTTCATAGTCCCATTGCCGATGTCGCAGATCAGATTGATGCCGTTCATCTTGGAAATCGCAGACGCAACCGCAGCATAGCCCTGCGGATAGACCGCCGCGCCAACAATCCGGATATGATAGTGCTTGCCGTTATAGGTGAATTCGACTTCCGGATTCTTCGTGAGATAAGCGACAAACGCCTCCTTCCCGCCGGATGTCCATGTCAAGGGAAGCCCCGCGGCAATAAACACATCCGCTTCCGTGACCCTCTCCGTAGAAAGCTCTTCTGCGATGGCGGCAAGCGTCAGGATGTAATAATCCTGATCCAAGACTTTATTGCCGAGAAACTCCTTGTGACCCTCGCCGATCAGATAATACTTGTTCTCAAAAACCAAAAGATTCCTGGTAAACAACGGTTCGGAATCGTATGCAAGGATTCCGGTGGGAAAGCAGCGGTTGGCGGTTTTCATGTTGCCGTAGCCGTGGTCGATCCCGATGATGATGGTGTTGTCCTTTGTCCGCTTCATTTGTATACCTCCTGTTGTTTTGTGATTTGCCGTCTTACGGCTGAAGCGATTGTGTTCCCTTCCTGCTAGCAGTGCGATACGTTTTTGTGCCGATAAGCACCATCTCCTTTCTGATTTCTTTTCCGAAACCACTCCGTGGTGCCAAAATGGTGGGAGTAGTTTATATAATATTGAATCCGTCAACATAACAGCCGATTGCACGTGCAAAATATGTTTTCAGATTTTTCATGCACAAGTCCTTTTTATTGGATAGATATTGTTTTAGAATAGTATTGACTGGGAAGCATTGATCAGAAAGGATATCGGAAATGCGAAAGTATTGGATTCCGAAAATCTCCGCAATCCATGTGATTACGGCAAGCGAAGTGTATCATGATGGGCGAGAGTGTTCGTTCGATTGTAACCGCCCGCAGGATGCATATTATATGGAAATGACACAGCAGGACGAATGTGCGTTGTTCGATCAGCTGCAATTTCTGCTCGGTGTTTCCTATACCGAAAACTGTCTTTCAGATGCGATTGTGTTTCTGGACTTTGAAGGCATCTTCAACCGGAAATTGACCGCGAAAGCGATTGAACTGCAGGATGCGGCGCAATGTCTGTTCCGCCCGGAAGGGTTCAGAATGGATCTCGGAAGCGGATGGCACCGTTACATTGCCTTTGAGCGTTCTTCAAGCATGAGTAAGGACAGTGTGCTGTCGTTTATCCGCGCTGATCTGTACGAACCATTAAAGGAACGCATACAGCTTGGTATGCACATCGGCAACTGCAAACTTGCCAAACTTTATGCATATAACGGGCTAATGTTCACCAGCGGGATACGCCGTGAGCACCCATCCTTGCTTTCCGATCGGCATATAGTAGTCATTCCGAATCCGACCTATGCTGTTCGGAATGTACAAGCGATCACCGTGAAAGACGACGGTACCGATCTGCCTGTTCGCACCTATTCGCGAATTGAACAGAACATGAACATCGAAGTCAAGGAGTACGACGGCGAAGGGCTGCTGTCGAAAGAGGTTGCAGATTGGCTTGATCCCGTGCATGACCATCACTCGTTTCAGATTCGTCTGCCGTATATCAAGGGTGTTCTGCATGAAGTAGATTTCAAAAAGCTGTTCCGCGAACTGCGCGTGACCGAGATCGTCGATCTGTGGGGCGAACGTCACCCGGTCGATGAAGTGGAGATTATTTTGACTGAGAGCATGTGCAAAGGGCTCGGGTGGATGAAAGAAGCAGGTGTATCGTGGAAGGAATACTTTGTACGCTGCCGTGCCTACCGCCACGCGTTGTATATCTCCGGGCAATACAAGGTAAAGCCCACGCCTACGGTAGAGCTGAACTATCAGTTTTTGAATACGCTCTCGTTAACCGCCGAGGAGTTCCGGCCGCGCGATTTGCCGTTTGGTTGGGTTCACTCCCCTGCCGACGATCCGCGTTCATGGCTGACGAAGCAGACCGAACTCTCCTATTACAATTTGCTTGCCGCTCCTGACGGGCAGCGCGAGTATCTATCCGAAGATGCGGATAATGAATATTTATCGCTTGTGTCACCGCAGCGGCAGCGGGCTATGCTGATTCGTGCAAACCCACGTTTTATGGGAGAACCGATGTTTACCAAGGCGCTTACAGCGCGTGCAGAGCATATTCGGCAGGAATACAGTTTTGGGCATCTGCTCGTCACCGGCGATAACCGCTATCTTTCTGACGATCTGATGCGGCTCCTTGCTGAGATCATAAAAACATCTGCCGGCGAAGGCAAGGCGTATACAGCGCTTTCAAAGGAGTTCCTGTCGGAAAATACAATGTATGCGCCGCTTTCCCACTATCCGGAACAGTCAAAGTATCTGCTGCTCCGCAGCCCGCATATCGCCCGAAACGAGGAGGTAACGGCATTCCCGCTGAAGAAGATCGGGAAATACCGGAAGAAGTATCTTTCGCATCTCGGTGATGTGGTAATGGTAGATTCGCGTTCGCTGATTCCCGAACGATTGGGCGGCGCGGATTACGACGGTGATTATGTGAAGACGATCGCCGAGCCGCTGATCCTAAAGCACATTCCGGACAGCAACGATCTGCCCGTGCTGCATATCCCGGCAGCACAAGGAACGGAAGCGGATGCAAATGACTGGCTGATGCGTTTCTTGACGGTCAAAAATACGTTTTCGCAGCGGATCGGACAGATCAGCAATGCGGCTCTCCGCCGCGGCATCGCCGCGTATAGCGAAAACGCAACATCCGATCAGAAGCAAAAATGCCGTGAAGAGACGGAAACGCTTGCAATCCTGACAGGATTGGAGATCGACTCCGCAAAAACTGGCGTCAAGCCGAATCTAGATGTGTATCTCAACGATCAGAGCCATGTGAAAAGCTTGTTTCTGCAATACAAGGATAAGCTGGAACGCCTTGAAAAACGACACTGGTATGATCCCACGCCGAAAGAAGCGTTGACTGAGTTCTTTTATAAGCCGGAATGGAAACGAGTAACCTCGAATCTTGAACGATTGCCGTACTGCGCGTGGATGCTGAAGGAACAGACACCGCCGCATTTTCCGGAACCGGCAACCGATTCCGAATTGTTTTCTTTCGCACGGGAACCGGGCTGGGAAGCACAGATTGATCCGAAAGCGATTGTTCGTATGAAGGAAGTGATTGCCGCATACGAAACGGCACAGACGCGCTGTCGCATTCGGTATTACAGTGCAAAGGACTACTCGCATCTATCCGATATACAGAGAATTTTGACCTCCCGTGGGCAGGAAGAGCTGTACGATCCGATCAAGCTATATGAAGCGGTCAACTCATTCAGCAGCGCGCATATCCGTGCCGCATTGGAATTGGTACAATCCCAACAGTGGCAGTTTACGGCAAAAGAGGATCGACCGTTGTTTCTCGAACAGCTCTATCCCCTGCTCGGCGTCGGTGCGAAGCGATATGAGGACTTGTTCTGCGATTTCCGCAACAGCGGCTTCCGTATCTTAGGTGATGTGCTTGTCGATCTTGTACGACTGCATCGAAGCGAAGAAGCAAGCGATCATCTGATTCGCAGGAAGGATTCCGAACTGCAAAAACGGATGCTGATCGGATGCAAGGATTCCCGCAATCCGCAGGCGCAAATCCTTCGGAATTGTCGGGAAGTTGTTTCCTCCAAGATGCGGGAATATATGACGGATAATCTTACGTCGGAAGAAGCTGTTATGGCAGCAATCGTGCTCGGAAAGCGAAGGTTTGCCTTGGAGGTATATCCCGGCGTGGTGAAATCGCTTTGCTGCACGGAAGAAAAGACGGAAAGGAGGCTGTTTCAAAGATGATGACAGAATGGCAGGAATGTATGCAATACCTGCATTTCCCGGACTATGAATGCGACGATCCGCAGGATCATCGCTATATGAGTGGGTTTCACTTCGGAATGTTCAAAAAGATGATCGGCTTCGGACGCATTCTGACGCTGATTGCGAGGCGATACCTGTTCCATACCGAAACCGGCGAAATCGCATCCGGCGATCCCTATACGCGAATCGAGTATGCACGCCGTGCATTACTTGCATGGTGCAGCTTTTCCACCGCGTCAAAGCGGGAACCGCGCGTTTGTTTTCCCGAATTGCATGATGAGTTTCCGGAGCTTGTTACAAAGTCCGGCAGCGGTTGGCTGATTCGGCATTTCCGGCACCTTGTGAAAATGATTCGCAATGATGAGGACGAACTGTTCAGCGAAGAGACGCACGCGCTGATTAACGGGCTGTCACGAGGGTTCGGTACGCGTTGGGCACAGAAAGTGCGCCAGTTTCAAGTACCGATCTTCCAGACAAACACAAAGGGCGCGTGGACGCTACGCTTCGATGACATTCTCGCTGCTGCGCTCGATGCCGGACCGTTATCCAATGAGAAGGTCACCCTCCCTTCCGTTCTGATGCAGCGTCTGCAAGAAGAGTATCTTTCCAAGCGGGTGCGGGAAGTAACAGAAGCGGTGCTGTGCTACATCTATGCAAACCGTCAGCCCGACACGGAATGGGTTTTGTTCCCGGTCTGCAACTTCGGCGCACAATGGGGCACGGAATCGTTCGAGAAGAAATGGAAGCCCAAAATCCCAAAGTCCTTTGTTGTCTTTGAACAGTTCAGCGGCTCGCTGATACGGGCAAAGATCGTGGGACGAATTGACGATATGACGTGCGAACAAGAAATAAATCCAAAATTATGATTGACAATATACTATATTTAGATTACAATATAATCAGTCCTCAAAGGAGAGATAGAAAATGGATATTGTCGGAGAACGGATTAAGAGCTTACGGGAAGGCGCCGGGCTTTCGCAGGCAAAAGTGGCCACCATACTGAATACGCAACAATCAGCCATCTTCCGCTACGAGAACAATGTATCGGAAATGCCTTATGCAATGCTGCTCCAGTATGCCGATTATTTTGATGTGTCTTTGGATTATCTGTTCGGGCGCACCGATTATCCACAAGGAAAGCTGTATGAATACCATACGCAGACGCAAACGGACAATCCCGAGCTAAAGCAGTTTATTGAAATGTGCTTCGATCCGTCCTCTGCCATGCACGCAAAATTCAAAGATGCTTTACTGTCCTTACTTTCGGGAGGTAAAGAAGGATGAACGGCGTCATCTATGCTAGATATTCCTCCGACAATCAGCGTGAGGAATCCATAGAGGGACAGATTCGTGAATGCTTGGAGTTTGCCGATCGACAGGGTATCAACGTCGTAGCGAATTATATCGACCGCGCGTTTTCTGCAAAAACGGATGACCGTCCCGATTTTCAGCGTATGATTAAGGACAGCGCAAAACACCTGTTCGACGTGGTCATTGTCTGGAAGCTCGACCGCTTCGCACGCAACCGCTATGATTCCGCTCGCAACAAGGCAATTCTGAAGAAGAATGGTGTTCGTGTCGTTTCGGCGAAGGAGAATATTTCGGATCGCCCGGAAGGCATTTTGCTGGAAGCCATGCTCGAAGGGTATGCTGAGTTTTATTCAGCCGAGCTTTCCGAAAAGGTTATTCGCGGCATGACCGAGAATGCGCTGAAATGCAAGTTCAACGGCAGTCAGATTCCCTACGGCTACTATGTTGGCGAAGACCGAAAGTATCATATCGAACCGACCGAAGCGAAGGTCGTACAGGAAGTTTACCGGCGTTATGCGGACGGTGAACCGTCCACACGGATCTGCAAGGACTTGAATGCACGCGGTATTCGATCCAAAACCGGAAAAGATTTTACTTCGAGTGTAATCGTATTTATGCTGCACAATCGAAAGTACACCGGCGAGTACCGATTCATGGATATTGTTGTCCCGGACGGTATGCCGCAGATTGTTTCACCGGAATTGTATGATCGAGTACAAAAGCGCTTTGCCCACAGCCGGAAAGCCCCTGCCCGTTTCAAATCAGATGTGGACTATCTGCTGACGACAAAGCTGTACTGTGGAAGATGCGGCGCATTCATGGCAGGTGAAAGCGGCACGAGCGGAACAGGCGAAACCTACCATTATTACAAATGCTCGAACGCAAAGCGCGGAAAAGGCTGTAAAAAGAAAGCTGTCCGGAAGGATGCGATCGAATATGCCGTAGTCAAATATACGGTTGATCACGCACTTTCCGAAGCCGGTATCAACCGCGCAGCAGATATGATCATTGCGGCACAGGAAAAGGGAAATCAACTCCTCCCCGCCCTGCGAAAACGATTGGAGGAAAACAAGCTCGCAATTTCCAATCTATTGGATGCAGTTCAAAAGGGTTTTTACAATGAAACGGTAAAAGCCAGAATGGATGAACTGGAAGCAGAAAAGGCTGAATTAGAGGTGCAGATCATACAAGAGGAAATGCAGCAGCCAAATCTGACGCGGGATATGGTTGTTCACTGGATGGAGCGGTTCAAACACGGCGACATTCGAAGTGTAAAGTTTCAAAAACAGATCATCGACTATTTTGTCAATGCAGTCTATGTCTATGACGACAGAATCGTGCTGACATATAACTTCAAAGACGATTCCAAGACAATCACTCTGGAAGAAGTAAACAGAATCTTCCAAGAGGAGCTGACAGGTTCGAGTTTAACTTCCTGTGGGGAGCCAAAGAGAGCGACCGTCTTCTGACGGTCGTTTTTCTTTCTCATCTGAAGCATGCAACCTGAGGTTACAGCCGCGGCTGTTATCCGGCGCAGAGCCGAGCGCCCGCAGTGCGGGAACCGGCGAGGATGCCGATAAGGGATTGTGCCGTTCGCGCAGCGCTCTGCCGCGGCGCTTCTTGACTTTCGAACGGGAAATGGGTATCATGGAAAAAAGACCGTTCCGCTTTCAGCGGGACGATACAGGAGTACCGCAATGATCCGTTCCCGCATTCTGCCGTTCTGCATGATCCTGCTGCTGCTTTCGGGCTGTACCGGTCCCAGGGCGGTTTCGACTGCCGCGCCAACAGAAACGGCTCCGGTGACACACGCATGGACGGTATTCGGGCAAACGGTTTCGGAAGAAACGCCGCGCATTACCGTGCAGGCGCCGTTCGATTTTTCCGCAGTATCGGATGAATCCCTTTTAGCGCTTTCTCCGTCCGTTTCGATCGACGTCGTATTCACAGACGGTTGGAGCGGCGATCTTTCGGCATTCGCCGACTTTCTTTCCTTTTCACAATCGCATCCCGATCTGCACATCGAAGCGCAATTCCCGCAGGGCGACGCGCCGGTCGATCGCACGGAGTTGACCGTCGATCAGCCGTTCGACGGGCTTGACGCCGTGCTTGCGGCATGCCCTTCATTGCAGGCGCTGACGCTGTCCGATTCGTTTTCGCGTGAATCGATCGCAGCGATCGCGGCGGCGCATCCTTCGCTTCGCATTCTGTGGGAAGACACCGGTTTCGGCGCGTCCGACTCAAGCGCGACGGTGCTGACCGTTACAGGCGATGCGGATCCTGCGGCGCTCGGTGAATACCTCAACTGTTTTCCCGCGCTCGAAACGGTCGACCTGCGCAGCTGCTCACTTTCGGAATCCGACGGCAGCGCGTTGTGCCGCCGTTTTCCGTCCGTCGCGTTTTTACGGACGGTGACCCTGAACGGCGTTCCGACGGACACGGACGCGACGGAGCTGAATCTGGACAACGCAGTGATCGAATCGTACGACGCGTTTTCGGAAGCGCTCGGTTTCTTCCCCCGTCTCTCGCATGTGGAGCTGAACGACTGCAGTCTATCGGATGAACAGCTCGCCGCGCTGCGCGACCGCTACCCCGAAAAGGGCATCGTCTGGACGGTCCGTATCCGCACGTACCGTATCCGCACGGACAGCGTCGCGTTCTCCGCAAAGAGCAGCGGATACAACACGAATCGCATGACGAGCATGGATGTCGATCCGCTGCGATACTGCACCGATCTGATCGCGCTCGATCTCGGGCACAACGATTTAACGGATCTCGACTTTCTGCGTCCGCTGACAAACCTGCAGGTGCTGATGCTGGCGGACAGCCGAAAGCTTGAGGATATTTCCGTCATCGGCACGCTGCATCGGCTGAAATACCTCGAACTGTTCATGACCGGCGTATCCGACATCACGCCGATCGGCGAACTTCCCGAGCTTCTGGACGTCAATCTCTGCGTGACGAAAGTCGCCGACGTGTCGCCGCTTCTGTCGTGCAAAAAGCTTGAGCGCATCTGGCTCGGCACGCAGACGGTGCAGAACCATACAACGGAAGAAAGCATCCGTCTGATCGAAGATGCTTTCCCGAATGCCGATATTGAATTGGATACCGCGTCCTGCACCGGGCACGGATGGCGCGAACATCCGCGCTATGATGCGTACATCGAAATGTTCAAAACCGGTCGCCCGGTCGCGCCGTTTTTGCCGTGATCGCTACTGCTGCGATCCGTCGTATGTCAGAAACGCGATGATATCCGACAGCCCGCGGTAATTGCTGTGCGGTTTTGCGCCGGACATCGAAAGCAGCGACAGTTCCTTTCCGAGGAACGTGAGCGACGTGGAATGCCCGCCATCAAGGTTATACGCAACGCGGCACCCGTAACGCGCGCATACGTCGGCAATCATCGGATGCGTCATCTGCCTGTCGCGGTCTCGCTGCGTCACCGCCGTAATATAGTGATACGGATCGCTGAAGCCGAATGCGACGCGCATCGTAAACTCCTTCAATGATTTGTCGACAACGTTCTCGCCGTTCTGTACCAGTACCGGTCCGAACGAAAAACTGTCCCGCACGCCGAGCGCAAGCAGCTGCTCGGCGTTTGTTTCGCCCTTTTGGTACACCGCAAGCGTTCCGTCCGCGCACACCGCGAGCGTCGTTGTTTCCGCACGGTCATAGTACACCGTGCCGTTGCGGATCATCACGCCTTTGCGGTTCGAGGTGAATCCGATATAGTCTCCCGTGAACGAAACGACTGCATGGTTCGCCTGCGCCTGCTCATACGGCAGCACCGGCACCATATGGATCACCTTGCCGGACGCGCCCGGCGTAGTCACACGTCCGCCCGGCAGCGCGCCCGCCGTGGCAAGCAGGTCCGCGCGGAACGGCATTCGTTCCTCCGAATCATCGAGACAGATCATCGCCGCGCCGTTCGGATCCAGATACAGCCAGGGCCCGAGGTCCTCTCCCTCGCCCTCGATGTACGGCGTCGCCTTTGCGTCCGCTTCGGCGTCCGTTCCGATCGGTTCACATTCCCAGACCGAATCGAACAGCGGTTCCTCCGGCAGCGTTTTCGGCAGCATGCCCGCCGAAACCGTATGCCCGTTCAGCCGCACCGCAACGGTGTGATATGCGCCCGCCGCGATCGCCGCAACGTCCGTCCATTGCCGCACCTCGCACTGTCCTGCGGCATTGTCCCCGCAGGCAACGGCGGTTCCGTCCGCTCTGAGTCCCACGGTATGACACGCCCCGCACACGATCGCAACAAGGTCCGACCAGTCCGATACGTCGCACTGTCCGTAGGTATTGTCCCCGCAGGCGACGGCGGTTCCGTCCCGCTTCAGCGCGACCGTATGCCACAATCCCGCCGATACGGACACCGCATCGGTCCATGCGTCGACGCCGCATTGTCCTTTTTCATCAGCGCCGCACGCGAGAACGGTTCCGTCCGCTCTGACGCCGACCGAATGCCACGCGCCCGCCGCAACGGATACGATGTCCGTCCATTCTTCGGTCTTCAGCCGATCGAACGATTTGCTGCCGACGCCGTCGACCGTTCCGTCCGCATGCAGAAACAGAGCATGGTTCAGCCCCGCCGCCGCATCGACAACGTCCGTAAACGATGCAATCTTCTCTTCTGCGCCGTACGTTTCTCCCGCCGGGATCACTGTGCCGTCTTTCAAGAATAACAGTCCCGCAAGTCCGGATACGACTTTGTCCGCCGCGTCCGGCGCTTTTCCGGTCCGCGCGCCTCCCGCGATCCACGGTGCGGTCCCGATCGCCGCAGTATGCCATGCACCTGCGCCGATCCGCCCCTTTGCCTGCGCCTTCGCCAAGGTTTGCAGTGCCGGTATCTCCGCCTCCCAGTCCCGCAGGAAGGAATATTCCCGGTTGACTGTGTGACCGTTCTGATCCTCGAAGCACACCAGCACGTCCAGCACCGACACCTGATTGAAGACCTTTTTCGCCCTGGCCTCCAGATGCTCCTCCCGGGCCTGATCCACCCAGCGCAGCGCGGCGTTTATTTCCTCCCCGGTCTCACAGCGGATCGGCTCCCGCAGATTCTGGTTCGGGCAAATCTGAACCGAAGTCAGGCTTTCCCGCTCCGGGCGCCATCGATTGTAGCCCAGCCAGTCCCCATGCAGGCCGGTGAAGGCGAGCAGGATCAGGCAGGCCGCGGCCGTCGGGATTTTCCAGGCCCGCAGGCCGAAATAAACCCGCTGCTCCAGAAGCATCCCGGTCAGCAGCGCCGCGGCAAAGCAGCCCACCACTGCCCCCAGATAAAGCA